>NZ_JBEZGQ010000163.1:0-11969 GCF_040650095.1 Actinoplanes sp. NPDC048791
CGCGCAGCAGGAACGCGGCGGCTGCGCCGAGCCCGCCACGAGTTCGCGCCCGGTCGGCCACGCGCTCGAGCTCGGCGGCAACCTGCTCATCAGGCCCGGCCGTGCCGGCGGCGAGGTGCCATGCACGACGGTCCGGATCAGCATCGGCATCAGTGACCTGCGCCAGTACCTGGTGGACCGCGCGGCGCTCGACCGCGGTCGCCGACTTGTAGATCGCAGAGCGGGCCAGCGGATGATGAAACGTCACCCGCTCCCCGATCGCCAGCAAACCCTCCGCCTGTGCCGCGTCCGCGGCTGACGGCGCGATGCCGAGCCGCTCGGCCGCACGCCACAACAGCACCGGATCTCCTACTGGCTCGGCTGCCGCGACCAGCAACAGACGCCGGCCGTCGCCGGAGAGCAGCTCAAGGCGCCGCACGAAACTCTCTTGGATTCGTGCGGTCATCGCCTGTGCCTCCAGAACGCCGAAGCCTCCGGCGAGCTGTGTGGCGGTCAAGCCTTGCGGAAGCTCGAGCAGAGCCAGCGGATTCCCTCGCGTCTCCGCCACGATCCGGTCACGGACGGCCTCATCCAGCTTGAACCGCACTGCCGACCTGAGCAGCCCGCGGGCGTCAGCGTCGGAAAGGCCCCGCACTTCCAGTTCAGGCAGCTGGCGGAGCTCTTCGCTCGGCGCGCGAATCGCGAACACCATTCCGATCGGCTCCGCCAGCAACCGCCGGGCGACAAAGGCCAGCGTCAGACCCGAGGCCTGGTCCAGCAACTGCGCGTCATCCACCACGCAGAGCAGCGGGCGCTCCTCGGCCGCTGCCGCGAACAGGCTCAGCATCGCAAGCCCGACGAGGAACCTGTCCGGCGGCGGTCCAATGCTCAAACCGAAAACAATTTCGACGGCCTGCCGCTGGGGCGCCGGAAGCTTGCCCAGCCTGTCGAGCAGCGGAACGCACAGCTGATGCAGGCTGGCATAGGCCAGGTCCATCTCCGACTCGATCCCGACTGCCCGGACGACCGTCAGATCCGACGCCGACGCGACCAGATGGTGCAGTAGCGCAGTCTTTCCGATCCCGGATTCACCGCGCAGTACCAGGCACTGGCTCGCGCCACGACGGATTGTCGAAACCAGACCGTCGAGTTGCGCGCGTTCGCTCGCGCGGCCGTACAGCCGGGTGCGTCCGTCTGTCACGCCGTCAGCATTTCGTCGACAGTGCGGACTGACGCCGGTCGGCGTGGAAACGCGTTGTGGGCGGCAACTGCGGTCTCCGCGTTGCTGGCGTGCTCGAGCGTTGGCCGCCGACCTCCACGGACAGAGGTTACGCCACCCCTACCGGCGTGTCGATGTGCCGAAATCCGGCTGACGGCCTTCGCGGGCCAGGACGACGTCGTACCTGGATCAGGCGAATCCGCCCGACGGATGCATCAGCGGGTGGATCGGGAGAACCTCGTCCGCCTCCCTCCGATCAACCGGTTCAAGCCGATATCTGACGGCGGCGGCCACCGGTGCGGGTTGCACCGATGACCGCCGGGTTAACGTCAGTGTTGCGTCAGGATCGAGGATCAGGGGTACGCCACGACGTTGCGCGGAGTGGTGTTGCCGGCGGGGTTGGGAACCGAGCCGCCGGTGTCGTTGACGACGTTGGCGATGGTGCCGACGTCGCCGAGGGAGACGGTCAGGACGCTGCGGAGCCGGACGCCGGACCGGTTGGGCACCTCGAACGCCCGGTCCACCCGCACGCTGGGGTTGGCGCTGAAGTAGGCGTATGAGCCGCCGCCCCAGAGCTCGTGGTCGGTGACGGCGTCGGCGACCTTGTAGGCGGCGTATCCGTTACCGCGGGGCCCGATCCAGGCCGCCTGGTTGGGCACGTCGTACGGCTTCTCGTTCTGGAAGAAGATCGTCTTGCCGCGGTTGCCGTTCCAGATCACCTCGTACTTCTGATAGTGCTCGACGAACAGGCCGGTGGCCAGGACGTCGTCACCGTTGACGAGCAGACCGGTGTCGCCGGTGTTCACCGTCCAGCCGGTCGGTGCACCACCGTGGTCGGCCCGCCAGGCCCAGATGTGGTCGATGATCGTGTCGTCACTGTGCACGGCGAGGGTCGTGGTGGCCTTGCCCTGCACGCTGCTGCCGATCCGGAAGAAGACGTCCTGCAGGCTGATCGGGTTCGCGGCGTGGTCGGTGTGGACCCCGGCCCGTCCGACACTCATCAACGTCGGGCTGTTGGTCGTACCGGCGTCGAAGGTCAGACCGCTCACCTTGACCCCGTCGACGTCGGCGACGTTCAGGGCCTCGACCCCGCCCGTCGGGATCAGGGTCGGGAAGCCGATGCCGGTCACCACGGTGTTGGGGCGGGTGACCCGGATGGTCTCGTTGAGCGAGTAGGTGCCCGGGGTGAAGAACAGGTTCAGGCCCTGGGCCAGGGCGGAGTTGATCCGGGCGGCGCTGTCGCTGGGCTTGGCGACGTAGAACTCCCGCATCGGGATCGACGCGCCGGCGGTGTTGGGCCAGTTGGCGCCGGCGGAGTTGCGCCGCAGAGCCGGCACGAAGACGCGGTAGAGGCCGGCGCTGTCCACGTACAGGAAGGGCTTCTCCCGCGAGACCGGGGTGGTGCCCAGCGTGGTGTGCGGCGGGTTCGGGAACGCGTTCGCCGGGGCACCCTGGACGCCGGAGTAGACCATGTTCCACACGCCGCCTTCCCAGCGGCCGATCCGGCTGTCACGGGTGTACCACTGCTGCTGCGAACCGGAGGACACGATACCATCAACCACGGCGTCGGCCAGGTAGCCGCCGCTTGAGTAGCCCTGCCCGTTGTCCTGGTTCGACGGCGCCAGGGTCAGGTTGCCGCGGATGTGCACCCGGCGCATCGGGGCGGCCTGGGAGACGGCCCAGCGGTTGGTGCCGCCCTCTGGCACGATCGACAGGTTCTCCATGCTGCGCCAGAAGTTCTGGGTCGCGTTCTTCTCGTCGCCGTAGTTCCACCCGGAGTCGACGTTGATCGCGCCGTTGATCGTCACGTCGTCGGGGTTGAGGCCGAGACCGGCCAGCGTGGTGTAGAAGCCGACGTTGGCCCAGACCCGGCCGTAGCTGCCCGGCTTGAACAGGAACACGTGGCGCTGGGTGCCGAACTGCGCGGTCGGGCTGCGCAGCTGCGCGTTGAACGCCTGGTCCACGGCCGACTGGATGGTCGACGCCGGCGTGCCCTGATCGAAGATCCGCACGTTCGGGCCCAGGTCAGGCGTGTCGGAGGTCGGCAGGGCCGGACCGCTGGGGGTCGGGGTGACCGTGGGCGTCGGCGTGGTGCCGCCGGCGAAGACCTGGAACTCCCAGAGCGAGTAGCCGTACGGGGTGGCCCGGGTGGTGCCGTTCATCCGCACGTACCGGCCGCTGCCGGTGACGTTCAGCGTCTGGACGCCGGCCTGACCCGCGGTGACCGGCGTGATGTTGGTCCAGCTGGTGCCGTTGGGCGAGGTCTGGATGGTGAAGGCCGAGGCGTACGCCGCCTCCCAGTTCAGCACGACCTGGCTGATCGACTGGGTGCTGCCCAGGTCGACCTGCAACCACTGGGGATCGGCGAACGTGCTGGACCAGCGGGTGCCGGCGTTGCCGTCAACCGCGGCGGCCGCGGTGAAGGCGGCACTCTCGACGGACGAGGCGGTGGCCGCCTTGCCCTGCGACACCGGGATGTCCGCGGCGCTGGCGTTGGTGGCGATCGAGACGACGGTGGTGCCGAGGGCGGCGGCGAGGACGGCGCTCAGCACCACCCGCCCGCGGTGTCGGCGTTTCTGCGGCGGTGGGGACGTCAGAGTCATGTTTCACCTGTCGGACGGGTTGCCGCGCGTCCGTGGGGACAGACGTACGGCGGGGCGGGGGATGACCGTGCGGTGCGGAGCAGAGAGCGCTCTCCGGTGATTGTTACTTCCGTGTTGCGAGACGTCAATATCCCGGCAACAAAGCATGAACAGGTGGGACGGTTCCGGTCCGCCGGCCGGTTCAGGAATGCATTCGAAAAGAGTTCGCAGAAAATGTTATCCGGCCGTTAAGTCGGATTCGTCCGGGTGGCTGGCTACGTGGGGTGACCACCCGGACAAGAGCCGAACGATAGAACGGACCAATACGGCCGGCACACAGACATTCATGACGGCCATTGGCGCCGGACGAAGGAACAGCCCATCGCCGGCAACCTGCCGATCTTCGGGCGGAACTCCATCACCTCACGCCGCGTGGACGACCTTTAGCGCGGAGACATTCTCGGCTGCCGGCGCCCGCAGGTGGTCCTCGGTGACCGGTACGACGCCTGCGGCGTCACCCGCGCGAACGGCTGGCTCCCGGTCTACGTGATCAATGGCCCGAATGAGTGGACTGTTGGACGTGCCTCACGGACGTCCAGTGCCACAGTAAGGCGGTAGGAGCAACAGCACGCCGGAATTGCGATTCATGGTTGATGGGGCGGCCTCGCCTTTTGTATTCGGCTCCCCCACCCAGCATCGACCACTCGGCAGTGCCGGGCCGGACGGCCTCGCCCGGCTCCATCAATCGCCCGCGACCACCGAACCGATGCCGCACCGCGGTGCCGTCAAGGGCTGATCAGGGGATCCCCCCAGCCTGGAGAATTGTCAGTTGAAGGGCGGCCGGTGGACGCCGAACCGGGCGTGGATCTGCGAGGACCTGATCTCCGAACGAGTCACGAATATCGCCATCGTCGCCAGCACCGTGACGACGCCGGCGACGCCCAGCCAGGGGCCGGCGGCCGGGTAGAGGTGCGCGGTGATACCGAAGAAGCCCATGGCCAGCCCGCAGGCCAGCGAGGTGAGCATCAGTTCGTGGTACATCCGGTGGAAAATGCGGTGCGCCTTGGGCTCCTTGCCGAAGTGCGAGGCCGGTGACCATTTGATGTTGACGTAGAAGCCGGTCGCCGCGCCCAGCCAGAGCATTCCGAGCCAGGTGTTCCAGGCCGCAACCTGGCCGAGGAAGTAGGCCGGCGGAATTTCGAGTCCCGCGATCATGAACGGCATGAACGAGTCCAGGAAGGAAGGCGCCCAGCGGAGCATGATGCTCATGTTCACGTACGTGTAGAACACGCCGACCAGCACCAACGCCAGGCAGACGCTGTGGAAGTAGGCGAGCGGCGAGGGGTCGTTGAAGGTGTTGTCCGCGAGGATCGCCAGCGCGACGCCCTGCAGGATGCTGATGATCGTGGTGAAGCAGCTGGACGAGATCTCCAGTGAACGGCGGACGAGCACATCGTGATCAAGGGCCTGGATAGCGCCGCCGCGCTCGGGACGATCATCGGCCGGCCGGGATTGATTATGACGAGCGACGGAGTAGTGATCTCCGTCCGGCACGCGGTGCGACCGGGTGGTCAATCGCGCCGGCGGCTGGGCCCACTCGTAAGATTCATCGATCACCGCTGTATCTTCGCCCGCCCGTCAACACCGAGCCGCATTCATGTTGCATTTCTGATCTTTGCATGACCGGCGAAACGCGAAACGATTACAGAAGGTCGCAGGGCATTGGCTCGCCGAATATGGGCCGGACGATGCGCTCACCCTCAGCAATCTGACGAATACGCCGAGTCCGTTTGTCGGCGCCTTTTGTCGGCGCCTGCAACGTTACGCAGGGTGAGTGAGGTGATCTTGCCAAGAGTTCGCAGCCGTGTACTGGACAGAGCGAGCAGGCCGGCTCAGACGGCCGGTGCCCAGCGGCGGACCGCGACGCGCAGTCCTGCTGCGCTGAGGATTCATTGCGACACGCCGGTCTTCTGGCTGAGGGCGCAGCGCCACCCTGCATCCGTCCGGACATAGACCTCCGTGATCCACTCGTCGGCCGTGTACGCCACTCCGTCCCAGCTTCCGGAGCTCGCCTTGCGCGCCGTGACAAGAACCGCGTCACCGGCGCGCACCACCCGATCCGCGCCGATGACAACCATGCTGTGATGGATCAGCCGGCCGGAGGCGATCCAGCCGATGACGTCGGCCTTCGGCGTGGCGCCGCCCGGACCGACATAGACCCAGTCGTCGGTCATGAAGTCGGCGACCAGAGGCGCATCGTTGCCGATCAGCGCCTGATCCCACGCCGCCGAAACGGCGCGAACTTCGTCGTCGAGTGTCATGGTCCCCTCACACAGGAGTTGTCAGGCATCACGCCTCCGGTAGTGCAGCAGGAGGCAGCCACCTGAGCGGTCAGCGCTGACGAGGCTGAAGCGCTGCAGATCGCCGGTGTCGTCGAACAGCCGTCGTCCGCCGCCGGCCAGGCTGGGCGAGACGACCAGCCGAAGTTCGTCGACGAGGTGCTCGCGCAGCAGCGCCTGGGCCAGCGTGAGGCTGCCGTGGATGCCGATGTCCCCTCCGGCTCGGCGTTTCAGGTCGGCGACGTTGGCCGCCGCGTTGCCGGTGACCTGGGTGGTTGCCGACCAGGTGGGGTGGAGCGCGGTCGACGAGAACAGGATCTTCGGGGTGGTGTTGATGAAGTCGGCGAAGGGTTGCATCGTGGAAGCCGGCCAGTGCGGGGCCCACTTCTCGTAGGTCCGCCGGCCGAGCAGCACGGTGTCCTGACGCGCGATGACTTCGGCGAGGTTGTCCATCAGCCGCTGGTCAGAGTCGATGAACCAGTTGCCCTCTCCGGGTTCCTCCGCCACGCCGTCCAGGGAGACCAGCTCGTACAGCACCACGTTGCGCATTACGTCGTCCTTTCAAGCTCCGGTTCACGAGGATGAGACCGATCAGCAGCAGCACCATGCAGGCCCACGCGAACCAGTCGCCGAACTTCGCGTACATCGTTGGTGCCGGGCTGTCCGGGAACGTGGTGACGAGAGATACGAACGGCGCGTCCGCGCTGTGCGCCTCGGCCACGATGCGGCCGTGCGCGTCGCTCACGACCAGGTCGCCGTTCCGTGCCGCACGGGCCACGGTGAGCCCGCTCTCGACGCCTCGGGTGACCGCCATCCGGCCGTGCAGCCAGGCGTCCTGATTGAAGTCCCAGGCAGGTACGAACAGTGTGGTGGCGCCACGTCGACGGTAGTCGCGGACGAGGCCGGGCAGGTCCAGATCGAAGCAGATGGCGATACCCCAGCGCGTACCGGAATCGGCCACGAACGCCGGCTGGTCACCGGGCGCGAAATCGCCTTCCAGCCCGGAGATGAGGTGGTGCTTGAAGTACACGACGGGCCGGCCGCCATCCGCGGGGAAGTCGATGGCCGCGTTACGGAGCGCACCGTGCTGTTCGAGGACCAACCCGACGATGACATCCACACCGTGGTCGGCGGCGAGCCGCGCCAAGGGTGTCGCCAGGACGGGGAGCGTCGTGTCGTCGGCGGCGAACACCTTCTCCGGCATGACGACGACGCGGGCACCTCGGGCGGCGACTTCCGTGATGTGTGTCCCGTACTCGGCCAGCAGGTTGCGTCCCTCCGGCGTGTCGACCGGGGTGGGATCGGAAAGACGGTCCGTCGCGAGCAGCGCCACCTGCTCTGATCCGCCGCCGCCCGGCGTGTGGAGCCGCCAAACGCCGTACCCTGCCGTCAGGGCCAGTATCAACCCGGCAGCGACCGCCACGCGTGCCCGGCCTGCGGCCTGGGGTGCGAGGAGGGCCGCAACGGCGGTTGGTACCCCGAGGAGCAGGAACGTGATTCCCCACGGTCCGGTGACGGCGGCGGCCTGCAGGACGGCAAGGATGTCGGCCTGGGTGTAGGCGAGGCTCCACCAGGCTCCGTTCGGGGACAGCACCGACATCGCGTACTCGATGACGACCCAGGCGGCCGGTGTCGCGGCGACCGCCAGCAGCGGACGACCTTGCCGGATGAGCCCTCGCGCGAGCAGTACGACCAGGCCGAACAGCAGCGCGGACCCGATGACGATCGAGACGACCATCGGCGGTGGGATCTGCACTGTGTTCAGGAAGTAACCCCACATCGGCGTTTCGCCGCCCAACCACGCGGCCGACGCCGCCAGGAACGCCACCCGGGCGCGGACGCGAAGGGCGAGAAGGAGCACCGGCAATGGTGCGAGCCAGGTGAGCCAGGGCGTCGGTGTGAGCCCGGTACCGAACACGAACAGCGTCGCCGACGCCACCGTGGCGACGACGGCTACCGCGAGACGCCGGATTGACGAGTTCATCGTGTTGCCTCCCGTGTGCAGGTGGCCAACTGTCCTGGAACCGGATCGCCGGCACATCGCCGACGGGAGCGGTACGCGTGGCGCGCGTACGGACCGGTGGACCTCACTCTTGCGAGTGAGACGGTCCTCGGCCGGTCGGGCGTGGTGACCGCAGGTGGCGATCGCATAGGCTGGCCGCGGTCTCGGCCGGAATCGGGAGCGGTGATGCGGGCGGACATCCTCAGGGTTCAGCGGACGGACGTCGCGGTCGCGCTCGTCGTCACCGCGCTGACGCTGACCCCCTCGTTGGTTCCCCACGTCCGGCCGTGGTGGTTCGTCACCCTCGCCGTCCTGATGTCGGCCCCGGTGCTGTGGCGTCGCCACGCCATCCTCTCGACAGGGGTGATCGTCGGCAGCGCAACCACGCTCATGGCGATCACGGCCCAGTCTCTGCCGCAATCCGTGCTGCTGCTGCCGTACGGCGTGCTCGTGTGCACCTACACCTTCGCGGCGGCGGACCTCTCGCGGACACGGCGCACCATCGGCATTACGGGCCTGGTCGTCGGCGTAGCGCTGTCGCTGATCGTCCCGCGCGAGGATCTCGAGACCTACCGTTACCTGGTCACGGTCATCGTCGCCGCCTACGCCCTCGGTGTCGGAGCACGGGCCCGGCGGGCGAGAAGGGACGCCGTGCGCGAGCGCGAAGGTCGTATCCGGGAAGAGCGGGCCGCCGCGGTCGCCCGGGAGCGCACCCGGATCGCCCGCGACATGCACGACATCGTGACGCACTCCGTCGGACTGATCCTGATCCAGGCGGAGACCGGCCCCCTGGTCCTGCGGAATCATCCGGAGAGGGCCAAGGCGGTCTTCGAGTCGATCGCCGCCGCGGGCCGTGACGCGGTCGGCCAGCTCCGCCTGATACTCGGAACGCTGCGCGAATCAGACAGCGTCCTCGGTGCGACCCGCGAGCCGCGGCCCGGAATCGGCGCCCTGCCCGGCCTGGTCGACAACGCCCGCCGGGCCGGCCTGGAAGCGTCCGCCGAGGTGCACGGCGAACCGCGCGACCTCTCCTGCGACACGGATACGGCCGCGTACCGGGTTGTCCAGGAGTCGTTGACCAATACGATCCGGCACGCCCGCGCGAAGACCGTCAATGTCTGTCTGCACTGGAACGCTGACAACCTGCAGATCGACGTCGCTGACGACGGCCGGGGCGCGGGTGACGTGCGGGAAGGGTACGGCATGATCGGCATGCGTGAGCGGGTCGCGGCCTGCGGTGGCCGGCTGACCATCCAGCCGGGAAGCCCCGGTTTCACCGTCACCGCGATCCTGCCGATCGGCTGACCGGAATGCTCCGGGTGCTCGTCGCCGACGACCAGGATCTGTTCCGCGGCGGCTTCGCGATGATCCTCGATGCCAGCGACGACATCACCGTCGTCGGCGAGGCGACCAACGGCGCCGAGGCCATCGCCAAGGCGGTCGAGTTGCAGCCGGACCTGGTGCTCATGGACATCCGGATGCCGGGCGTGGACGGCGTGCGGGCGACAGCGGAGGTGTGCCGCAGGACCGAGGCGAAGGTCCTGGTCCTGACCATGCACGACATCGACGAGTACGTCTACGACGCTCTGCGCGCCGGCGCCAGCGGCTTCCTGCTCAAGGACGTCCGGCGCGACGACCTCATCCGCGCGGTCCGCCTGGTCGCCGAGGGGCAGTCACTGCTGGCCCCGGCGATCACCCAGCGGCTGATCGCCGAGTTCATGGACCGGGGGCGCACCCGGCCCGGTCTACGCCGGCGCCTCGGCGAACTGACCAGCCGGGAGATGGACACGCTGCGGTTGCTCGCGCGGGGCCGGTCGAACTCCGAGATCGCGGCGGAACTGGTGGTCAGCGGGCACACTGTCAAAACTCACGTGAGCAACCTGCTGACGAAGCTAGGCCTGCGCGACCGCGCCCAAGCTGTGGTCTTCGCCTATGAATCCGGCCTGGTCGTGCCGGGCGACGAGTAGCCTCGCCGGATCCTCAGCGCGAGGAGCAGAAAGCCCGCAGGGCGGCCTCGTCGGCCGGGGACATCCATTCGTACGTGCCGCGCAGCTGGTCGGCCCGCTGGTCGACCGTTGCGACCGTGGCCGCCATGTCGCCCCACGGCATGCTGATGTGCAGCAGGCTTCGCACGATGCCGGGCGGCAGGTGAACGCTGTCGGCGGGTGTCGCGCGCAGCAGCAGGCCGCTGGTGGACACGTCCTCGACCTGGCCCGATACCGCCACCAGCCGCCGGCCCGGCTCGGAGTCGAGCTGGGCGGTGCCGGTGGCGGCGTACGTGCCGGGGCGCCGCGCGGCACCGCGGCGCTGGACCACGTCGGTGGGTGCTTCACCGGAGTGCGTGAGGATGCCGTCGCGCAGCTCCGCCTCGACCCAGGTGACGCCGGCGTTGCTGACCAGTTCCAGGACGCCGAAGCGGCGGACGCCCGGGCCGTCGGGGCTGAGCACCGGGATCGGTGGCAGCTCGGCGACGAAATCCGCGCTCACCTCGGCCAGCACGATCAACGCCAGCGGCTGCTCTCCGGGGCAGCGCAGCAGAAGCGTGCTGCCCGCCGGGACTGTGATCATTCCGGAACGGTCTCACGGCCGTCACCCGTCCGGCTGCTCCGCTTTCGAGCATCACCCGGCCGTGGGCACCAGCTCTTCCCGTTCGACGCCCCGGCGGGCCAGCACGGCAGCCACCGCGACCACCGCGAAGCCCCAGATCCACAGCAGCTGCAGGCTCTGGACCGAGACGAGCGGCCACTCCGAGACGCGTAGCGCGAGCAGGGTTTCGGCGGTCGGCCCGAAGGAGAAGCCCTCCTCGTGCATCATCGCGCCGCTGATGGGCGTCGGCTCGACGGCGGTCAGGTAGCTCATCAGCGAGACGACGAAGCCTGCCGCGGACGGGATCGCCAGCACCAGGCCGGTCACCGCGAGGATCGCGCTGATCAGCGGACGCCGGGCGACCCGGATCCGATGGGTCAGGGCGACGCCGATCAGCCAGCCGGCCGTCATACCCAGCAGGATGCCGGCGATGGTCAGCGGCAGGTAGGCGGCGGGCCGCAGCGGCCAACCGCTGATGCCGATGTAGAGGGCGCCCTGGGCGGGATCGGACGCCGAGTGGACGTCGAACCGTACGCCGTCCTTGGTCGCCGTGTAGCTGTAACCGGTGACCAGGCCGCCGAGGTGCACCGGGGTGGCCTGCCAGCCCTCGGCGACCAGCTGCCGGTGGCTGTCCTCGACCGCCCGTCGAACCGCCGCGCTGTCCTGGAGGGTCTCCCCCGCGAATACGTACCGGCTCGTGCGATCGGCATGGATCTCGCCCGCCGGCAAGATCCGCTGGGCGTCCGGCAGCGCCGGGTAGCCGAAGGTGCCGGCCCATGATCCGACGGCCGCACCCAGGGCACCACCGATCAGCAGGGCCAGCACGGCCAGCACCAGCGCGAAGGGGCGGCGCACGGGCGGGCGGAACCGCTCGCGCAGACCGTCGGCCACCAGCCGCAACTGCTCCCGGCGGCCGGGGCGGCCGTCCGGGGCCATCTCGACCATGGTCGCGACCAGCTCTGGGCCGTAGGTGCGGCGGAGCCGGGCCGGGTACGCGGACAGCAGGTGCCCGTAGCCGTCGGCACTGCTCACGCGGCACCCCCGGCGATCCCGGGACGCAGGCGCAGCTGCTCGTCGGCGGCGGCCACCCGGCGGCGCAGGCGCTCGGCCTGCTCGGCCAGGGCGGCAGCACCGCCGTCGCTGAGCCGGTAGTAGCGACGCAGCCGGCCGTCGACCGGCTCCTCCCGGGCCACCGCGATCAGACCCAGCTGGTCGAGCCGGGCGCGCGCCCCGGAGAGGGTGCCCGGCCGCCACGTCACCAC
>NZ_JBEZGQ010000164.1:0-11884 GCF_040650095.1 Actinoplanes sp. NPDC048791
CGGCGGTTGAGGGCCGGCGCCTCAACGGTCGCCGGCCCGACCACGGCGGTTCAGCCAGGGCGCGATCCCGGCGTGGCAACGATCAGCCCGGCGGCGAGCGCCGTGATGATCGCCGACCCGACCCGACCCGCCCCGGCGTGACGCCGTCGGCCCGTTCCACCACATAGTTGGCGTAGCCGTTCGCGCACATAGTTGGCGTAGCCGTTCGCGACCGCGTCCGTGGCAAGCACAACGGCACCGGGCATCAGCCCGGCCCGGCGCCGCGACGAAGGCCCGAACCCCGCGTGGCACACCGGCCCAGCGACCATCCCGCACCGGATCAGGGCGTCCATACGGCGTTGTCGTGGGCGAAGACCACGCGGGCCGGGTCGAAGCTGAGCAGCCGTTCGATCCAGGCCGGCGGGAACTGCAGCGGCGCCTCGGCACCGTCCAGTCCGGCCCGCCGGGCGAGCACGTCCGCGGTGAAGCCGACCGCGTGGTCGTGGCTCTGCCCCGCGACGACAACCGTGCCGTCGCCGCGGCGGACGACCAGGGACTGGTGACCGGCGGTGTGCCCGGGCGTGGGCACGATCACCACCCCGGGCAGGATCTCGGCTTCGCCGTCGAGCTCGACGTAGACCGCGCCCGGGTGGTCGATGAGCCAGGGCAGCGTGTGGTCCTCGACGGTACGGGCGATGTCGAGCTCGAGCCGCTGGGTGTAGACGGGCCGGCCGGGCAGCGCCGGGTTGCCGCCGCTGTGGTCGAAGTGCAGGTGGCAGTTGACGATGTGCCGGATGTCCTCGGGCCGGGCATCGACAGCGGCGAGCGCCTCGGGCAGCGGCACGCGGTGGGGCCGGTAGTGCGCGTCCACGTCCGGATCCCCGCCCATGCCGGTGTCGACCAGCAGCAGGCCGTCGGGATGCTCGACGAGGTAACCGAGGCACGGCTCGACCCGGGGTGAGCCTGTGCCCGTCTCCTCGGCGGGCCGGATGAAGTAGCCGAAGTCGACGCGTCGCACGTTGATGTCCGTCACAGCAGCCAGTCTGCCGTCTGCAACGCCCGGGAAACGGCCCGGGGAATACGCCCAGAGCAGACAAAAGCGGCCCGTGTCTCTCGACACGAGCCGCTTGCTGCTTGTAGCCCCGAAGGGATTCGAACCCTCGCTACCGCCTTGAGAGGGCGGCGTCCTAGGCCGCTAGACGACGGGGCCAGAACACGCTGTACTGCAGAAACGCTGCACTTCTGTGGTGCCTTACCTGCTGCTTCCGGCTCTTTGGCGTGAGCAACGGTGCGGAACTCTATCAGAAGTCCAGCACCACCGCCCTTGCGGGAGTCGGTCGCGCTGGGGTACCAGGACTCGAACCTAGACTAACTGAACCAGAATCAGTCGGGCTGCCAATTACCCCATACCCCATTGGTACGGCTTGCCGTACCGAGTGGAAACTCTACCCGAGCCCATGGTGGCGAACAAATCGGGTTACCACCCGGCGTTTCCGTGACCGCGTGACTACTGGAACATGTCCGTGTTGTCCCGCGCCCAGGCGGCGAAGGTGATCCCCGGACGGCCGGTCAGTTCGGCCACCGTCTGCACCGCCACCTGCGGATGTCCGACCATCTGGCGCAGGCCGTCGGCGTACCAGCCGCCGTACTCGCCCATTGCGAGGGTCAGCTGCTCGACCAGCTCGTCGTGCGGCAGGTCGACGTAGGTGAGCTCCCGGCCCAGCGCCGCGCCGATCTCCAGCACCCGTTCGCGGCGGGTCAGGGACTGCGGACCGGTCAGCTCGTACGAGTGGCCCTCGTGACCCTCCTCCAGCAGGCACCGGGCCGCGACGGCCGCGATGTCCTCCAGCGCGATGGGCGCGTTCGCGACGTCGCCGTAGCCGTCGCGGACCACGTCACCCGCGGCGATCTGGGCCGACCAGATCCCCGAGTTGGTCATGAACTCTCCCGGCTCCAGGTGCACGAACGGCACTCCGCAGGCCTCGACGCCGTCCTCGATGACCTGCCAGTGGTCGCCCTTGGCGCCGGCCATGTCGACGATCCGGCGTACCCCCGCGGCCGCGGCCAGCCGGCACACCTGCTCATTGGTCTCCACCAGCGGGGCCAGATACATCCGGTCGACGCCCGCCAGGGCGGCCGGCAGCGTCTCGGGCCGGCCCAGATAACCCCGGACGGCCTCGACCTGCGGCGGCAGACCGGCCCTGGCCGGGTTGACGGTCAGCGCCCGCACGTCGGTCGCGCCCAGCGCCAGCAGCTCGTCCACCACGAGCCGGCCCACGCCGCCCGTCGCACCGGTAACGAGGATCTTCATGCGCACTCCCCCAGTTCTCGTAGACCCTACGGAAACTCTTCTCGTAGGGTATACGAGATGACCGAGTACAGCGGGGCCACCGATCCCGACCGGATCCTGCCGCTGCTGTGGCGGCGCAAGAACGTGCGCAGAGCGACCACCGGGCGCCCGCCCCGGCTCACCGTGGACCAGGTGGTGGCGGCCGGCCTCGCCGTGGCCGACGCGGACGGCCTGGCCGCGGCCTCGATGGCCCAGGTGGCCACCCGGCTCGGGGTGGCGACGATGACGCTCTACACCTATGTGCCGTCCCGGGCCGAGCTGGTGGAGCTGATGGTCGACGAGGTCCTCGGCAGCCGCCGGCTGCCGGGACCGGGCGAGGAACGGCCGGCGCACTGGCGCGAGCAGATCCACCTGTACGCCGACCGCACGATCGCGATGTACCGGGAGCATCCGTGGCTGTGCCAGGTCTCCCGGATCCGCCCGCCGCTGGGTCCCGGAATGCTGCGCGAGAGCGAGTACGTGCTGTCCACGCTGAGCGGCCTGCCGGTGTCGAGCCGCAACACGGCCGCCGTGACGATCACCATGTTCGTGACCGCCGCGGCCCGGCAGGAGGGCGAGAACGCCCAGCTGCGCCGGACCAGCGGCGAGTCGAACGACAGCTGGTGGGGCCGGCTGTGGGAGGACTGGTTCGACGTCGAGCAGCATCCCGCGATGACGGACCTGTGGAACGCCGGCGGCTTCGACCGGGGCCCGGACCAGCAGGCCGCGGACGCCTTTGCCTACGGCCTGGGGCTGCTGCTCGACGGGATCGAGCGACAGGCTCAGTCCAGCGAGACGACCGGGTTGCGCAGCTCGCCGATGCCCTGAACGCTGACCATCACGGTCTCGCCGGAGACGATCTGGCTCACCCCGGCCGGGGTGCCGGTCAGGATGATGTCGCCGGGCAGCAGGGTCATCACGTGCGAGACGTAGGACACCAGGGTCGGCACGTCGAAGACCATGTCCTTGGTCCGGCCGAGCTGGCGCACCTCCATCTCGTCCGGGTTGCGGCCCACCTCGCAGCGCACCTCGAGGTCACTGACGTCGAGGTCGGTCTCGATCCACGGCCCGATCGGGCAGAACGAGTCGAAGCCCTTGGCCCGGGTCCACTGCGGGTCGCTGCGCTGCAGGTCGCGGGCGGTCACGTCGTTGCCGACCGTGTAGCCGAAGATGGCCCGCTGGGCCCCGGCCCGGTCCACCCGGCGGGCGCCGGTCGCGCCGATCACCACGGCCAGCTCGGCCTCGTGCTCGACCTGCTGGGACTGCGGCGGGATCCGGATCGCGTCGTTCGGGCCGATCACCGAGGTGGACGGCTTGATGAAGATCAGCGGCTCCTTGGGCACCTCGTTGCCGAGCTCGGCCGCGTGGTCGGCGTAGTTGCGGCCGACCCCGATCACCTTGCTGGAGAAGATCGGCGCGAGCAGCCGGACGTCGGCCAGGGCCCAGCGCTGCCCGGTGAAGCGCACCTGCTCGAACGGGAGGCTGCCGATCTCGGCGATGGTCAGGCCCTTGGCCCCGGCCCCGGACTCACCCTCGACAACCCCGAAGGACACGCCACCGGCATGAACAAAACGAGCGAAACGCACGGATAACCCCATCCATTGAGCGATGAAAACGCAGGATCGAGGCTACGCCGTACGCGGCACCGGCTCGGTGCCCAGCCGGGGGAACGGGCTGAGCGAGAAGACCACCTCGACGGGCACCTCGAAGTAGTCGCAGATCCGCAGGGCCAGGTGCAGGGACGGGCTGAACTCACCCCGTTCGAGATAGCCCACGGTCTGGTAGTGCACGCCGAGGGCGTCGGCGAGCTGGCGCCGCGAGATGCCGCGTTCGGCGCGCAGCATCGCGATGCGGTTGTACGTGATCTCACTGCTCATGCGTCGTCCGTCACCCGATCCGCGTCATGGCCTTCTCGCGCCGGGCGGCGACCGCCGAGCCCGACTCCCGGCGGGCCATCCGGCGCAGCACGACCGGCGCGAGCACCAGGCCGAGAACCGACCACAGGCCCAGCACGCCGATGGTCTCCGCGTGCCGCCAGGAATGACCGAGCTCGACCGAGGCCAGCGCATCGGGCAGGAACGCGGAGCGCATGCCCAACCCTAGCCAGTAGACCGGGAAGGCCTGCGCGACCCCGTGCAGCCAGCCCGGCATGGAGCTGATCGGGTAGAAGATGCCGGAGATGGCGACCAGACCGCCCAGCGGCAGCAGGAGCAGGCCGATGTTGCGCGGATTCTCCAGCAACGAACCGAAGACCGCGCCGAGCGGGATGGTGGCGGCGAAGCCGAGCGGCAGCAGCCAGCACAGGGTGAGCCACCCGTTCGCGTCGATCTCCAGCCCGTCGACGATGAACAGGCTCGGCACGATCTGCAGCACGAGGCTGATCGCCGACATGCCGCCGACCAGGACCAGCTTGCCGACCAGATAGCCGGCCATCCCGTTCGGCGTGGCCTTGGCCCGCAGCAGGGTGCCGTCCTCGCGGTCGGTCACCAGCAGCGTGGCCACCGTGAGCAGTCCCGCGAAGGCCAGGCCCATGCCCAGCGTGCTCGGCAGCGTGCGGGCACCCAGCGACAGGTCGGTGCCCGGCACGGTGGCGTCGCGCATGAAGTAGACGGTGCCGACGAGCAGGGCCGCCGGGAAGAAATAGGTCCACAGGTCCAGCACGTTGGTCAGGGTCTGCCGCAGCTCGATGCCGCCGCGGGCCAGCCCGGTGCGGGCGGCGGTGGAGACGGCGCTCATCGGACCACCTCGAAGGCGGAGGCGGCGGCGGTGTCCCGGCCGGCCTCGGAGTCACGGACCAGCGTCATGTAGGTGTCCTCCAGACTGGCGCGGCGCACTTCCAGGTCGGCGATGTCGTCGCCGTACTGCCGGAAGAGCTCCCGGACGAAGCCGGTGGCGTCGGCGGCGCTGTGCACGTAGCGGGAGCCGGCCCGGGTCCAGCGGATCTCGGACTCCCCCGCGACCCGGCGGGAGAGCTGGTCGGCCGAGCCGTCCGCGATGATCCGGCCGCCGGCCAGGATGACGATCCGGTCGGCCAGCTTCTCCGCCTCGTCCAGGTCGTGGGTGGTGAGCAGGACGGTGGTGTCGTCCACATCGGTCAGCCGGTGCACCAGGTCGTGGAACTCGCGGCGGGCCGCGGGGTCGAAGCCGACCGTCGGCTCGTCGAGGAAGAGCACCTCCGGCCGGCCCACGATGCCGATCGCCACATCCAGCCGGCGGCGCTGACCACCGGAGAGCCGGTTGATCCGGGTGCCGCCCTGCGCGCCCAGGCCGACGAGCTCGATCAGCTCGTCGGCCGGCCACGGGCGGCTGACGGCGGGCGTGGAGTAGTCCGCGTAGTAGCTGCCGAGGTGGTGCAGCAGCTCACGGACGCGCCACTTGCCGTGGTCGCGCCAGGACTGCAGCACCACGCCGAGGCGGGCCCGCCACTGCTCACCGCCGGTGGCCGGGTCGACGCCGAGCACCCGTACCGTGCCGGCCGAGCGCATCCGGAAGCCCTCGAGGATCTCGATGGTGGTGGTCTTGCCGGCGCCGTTCGGCCCGAGCAGGGCGAGCACCTCACCGCGGCGGGCGGTGAACGACACCCCGTGCAGGACGTCCGTGCTGCCGTAGCGCATGCGCAGGTCGCGGACGTCGAGCACGGTCTCGTCCGGCACCGTGTCCACTCCCGTCACCTCCGCCCCCGTCATGGTCTTCATGTCGAGCACACTATCAAGGATGTAGTAGATGTACTACATTCGTTCGCATGCCAACTATCACCAGTGCCGACGGCACCCGGCTTCACGTGACCAGCACCGGGTCGGGACCCGGCCTGGTCGTCATCCCCGGCGGTCTGCGCCGCTCGCACCACTACCGCCGGCTCGCCGAGTCCCTCGCGGACTCCCGCACCGTGCACGTCATCGAGCGCCGCGGCCGCGGCGCCAGCGGCCCACCCGGCCCGGCCTACTCGATCGAGCGAGAGGTCGAGGACGCACTCGCGGTGCTGGCCGCGACCGGCTCCGGCGAGCTGTTCGGGCACAGCTACGGCGGTCTGGCCGCGCTGCACGTCGCGCTCCGCCGCGACCTCACCAGGCTGGTCGTCTACGAGCCCGGCGTCAGCCTCGACGGCTCGTTCGACCCGGCGTTCCTGCCCGAGTTCGAACGCCGGCTGGCGCGCGGGCGGTCCGCCGGGGCGATGGCCACCTTCCTCACCGGGCTCGGCTTCGCCCCGGTCGGCGTCGTGCCGATGCCCGTCTACACGGCCTTCGCCTGGTTCCTGCTGCAGACGCCCGAGGGCCGGGAGACCCGTGAGCTGCTGCCGACGCTGCCGGCCGAGTGCCGGGTCACCGCCGGCCTGGACTCCGACGGCAGCCGGTACGCCGCCATCGGCTCACCGACCCTGATCATCGCGGGTGGCCGCAGCCCGGAATGGCTGCGCCGGGTCCAGCCACGGCTCGCGGAGCTCGTCCCGCACGCCCGCTACGCCCTGCTGCCGGAACTCGATCACAACGCTCCCGACCAGAGCGCACCCGCGGCGGTGGCGGACCTCGTTCGGGCGTTCCTCACCACAGACGACGCCGAGGCTCGATAGGAGTGGACTTGCTGGATACGCTGGTGCGATGCGGATCAGCGAAACCCACGCGCTGACCACTGTGCTGCCCTCGGTCAGCTGGATCCCGCTGGCCCGCGCCCACGCCGAGCGGGCCGACGAGATGACGGCCGGGCACCGCGCGCGCAAGGCGGCGGGCGAGAAGCACGCCATAGAGGATTTCCTGTACGACTACTACGGCACCCGCCCGGCCCAGCTCCGCCGCTGGCACCCCGGGGTGGGCACCGGGCTGGCCGCGGCACCGACCGGGCTGGCCGAGCACGCCGCCTGGAAGTGGTACAAGGCGCATCCGGACGGCGTCGTGACCCTCGACACAGAGGCGTACATGCACGCCCGCGGCGAGAGCGTCCGCTACATCCACGGCCTGCTCACGGCCACGGCATCCCGGCCCGCGTTCTCGGGCTGCTTCGGCCTGCACGAGTGGGCGATGGTCTATCGCCAGCCGGAGCACCGGCACTCGCTGCCGCTGCGGCTGGGCCAGGCCGAGACGGACAAGGTGGTCGAGGAGCACCCGATCCGCTGCACCCACTTCGACGCCTTCCGCTTCTTCACCCCCGAGGCGGTGGGGCTCAACCGCCTCCAGCCGACCCGGGCCACCCAGGTCGACCTGGACCAGCCGGGCTGCCTGCACGCGGCGATGGACTGCCACAAGTGGGCGAGCAAGCTCGGCCCCGCGGTGCCCGGCGCCCTGGCGCTGGACTGCTTCGCCCTGGCCGGCGACATCCGCCTGCTGGACATGCAGGCCAGCCCGTACGACCTGACGTCGTACGGGCAGGAGCCGGTGAAGATCGAGACGGCCGAGGGCAAGGCGGAGTACGTCGCCCGCCAGCGCGAGTTCGCCCGCCGCGCGTCGGCGTTGCGGGCCCGGCTGATCCGGGTCTGCGAGGAGCTGCTGGGCCCGGCGCTGGCGGCGGAGAACCGCGAAGCCGTGGCCCCGCACAACAGCTGAGCCGTCAGTCGGTGTCGGCCCGCCGGTTGCGCTTGGTCTGACTGCGCCGCTTCTTCTCGCCGATGCGGCGCTCGACCGAGCCACGGGTCGGTTTGGTGGCCCGCCGGGCCCGTGGCGGCGGGGCGATCGCCCCGCCGACGAGGGCGGCCAGCCGGGCGGCGGCGGCCTCGCGGTTACGCAGCTGCGAACGGTGCTCCGAGGCGGTGATCGTCAGCACCCCGTTGACCAGCCGGCCACCGAGCTGCTCGAGGGCGCGCTCCCGCAACGAGGGCGGCAGCAGCTCGGAGCCGGCCAGATCCCAGGACAGCTCCACCCGGGAGTCGGTGGTGTTGACGCCCTGGCCGCCGGGCCCGCTGGAGCGGGAGAACCGCCACGAGAGCTCAGCGGCCGGGATCGTCAACCGGTCACTGACCCGTACGTCGTCCGCCACGCGCCCAGCATGGCACCGCGCGCACCCGGCCCGCCATCGCGGGTCTCACTTGCCGGCGACGGTGAACTCCCGGGTCACGTTGTAGACGTGCAGGGCATCACTGGCCTTGTACACGCGGTAGCGGTAGGTGCCCTTGCCGGGCGGCTGTACCGCCAGGGTGAACCGTCCCGAGCTGCGGATCTTCGCGCTGCTCACGATCTTCCAGGCGCCGCCGCTGTAGCGCTGGAGGTACGCGTTCTGCCCGGCGTGGGTGGCCGGGACGACGTTGCCCTCGACGTAACCGACGGTTCCGGCGGGCAGGCTCGACGGCTTGGACCTGATGCCGAGGCCCACCTTGACGTCGACCCGCCCGGTCCAGGAGATGCCGTCCATGTACCGGAAGCCGTCGGTGGTCGTGCCCTGGTCGATCACCAGGTACAGCCGGAAGGCCTTGCGATCCGGCTTGACGGTCACGGCGAGCGTCCCGTCCGCGGCGGTGGTCACGGTGGTCAGCAACCGCTCGTCACCGTCGATGACCGGCTCCGTCTGGTCCTCCTGCATGATCCGGACCTGCCGGTTGCCGATCGGGTGCCGCTTGACGAGCTCGTCGATCCAGTACGCGCGGGAGCGCAGGGTCACGGTGCCGCCGTACGTGATGGTGGTGTTCTCGTTGCTCAGCGGCGATTGGCGGTCGAAGAACATGCCGTAGCGGCCGATCGTGTGGAAGGTCCGGTTGAACGGCAACGGCCTCAGGTCGATCCGCTGGCGGGTGCCGTCGAGCCGCATGACCTGCAGGGTCCAGACCTCGAAGCCGCCGTGGGCCCGCTGCTCGCGGATCGGGTCGAACTCCCATTCCCCGTCCTGGGGGGTGCCGCTGATCAGGTGGCCCGGCACGATGCCGCAAGCGTTGTATTTCGGGGGGTTCGCGTCCATCACGCAGAGGTACGTGGCGCCGTCGTCATGCTCGCTCGTCTCGCCGGCGATCACTCCGACCGAGTCGACGATGTGGGCCCGGATGATCACACCGGGCGAGGCTTCGAGGTCGACCGGTTCGGACGGCACGGTCAACGAGGTGATGGTCGTGGTTGCCGCAGCCAGGCCGGCGGAAGGACTTACGGTACCGGCCAGGAGCAGACCCGCTGAGGCGGCAGCGAGCACCTTCCAAGTACGCATAGCCGTGAGTATGCGCGTCGCTCGGCGTACGGCACGTGGTTACGGCCAGGGACTGACCGCGGGCGGTGCTTCGTTGTCCGTTCGGTCGGCCGCCGGCAGCCACAGCACGAACGTGCTGCCCTGGCCGAGCTCGGAGAACGCCGCGACCTGACCGCCGTGGGACTCCACGATCTGCCGGACGATCGCCAGGCCCAGGCCGGTGCGGCGCTGCCGGGAGCGTTCCGCGGCGGATTCCGGTTTCCCGCGCCAGAAGCGGTCGAAGACCCGGGGCAGGTCCTCCGGGGCGATCCCCGGACCCTCGTCGGCCACGGCGAGCCACAACCATGATCCGGTACGGCCGGTCGCGACCGTCACGGTGGAGGACCCCGGGGCCAGCCGTACGGCGTTGGACAGCAGGTTGCCGACGGCCCGGCGCAGACCGTCGGCGTCCCCGATCAGGTGCAGCTCCCCGGGCAGGTGGTACCGCAGTCGCAGACCGCGGTCGGTGATAAAGGACTCCTCGCCGGCCTCCCGGGCGATCGTGGTGAGCTCCACGTCGGCGTCCGACAGCCCGTGCGCGTCCCGGCGGGCAGTGGCCAGCAGGTCCTCCACCAGCCGCGACATCCGCGTCGTGGCCCGGTCCACCACGGCCACCGCCCGTTCGCGTTCCTCCGGGGTCGCCTCCGCCGGGGTGAGCGAGGCGTCGAGGTTGGTCCGGATGATGGCCAGCGGGCTGCGCAGTTCGTGCGAGGCGTCGTCGATCAGCTGGCGTTGCGACTGGAAGGCGTCGTCCAGTCGGTCCAACATGGAGTCGATGGTGTCGGCGAGGTCCCGCAGTTCGTCGCGGGGACCGCCGAGCTTGATGCGCCGGGACAGGTCGGTGGCCTGGATCTCGCGCGCCGTACGCGCGATCGCTCCCACCGGGCGCAGCACCCGGCCGGAGAGCACCCAGCCGATGCCGAGGCTGGCGACGAAGAGCACGCCCAGCGCGATCAGCGAGTAGTTCCGCAGGTTCTGCAGGGTGTTGTAGTTGATCGCGGCCTCGACATCCGCGATGTCCGCGTATTGGACCTGGCGCTGATACACCCGGTTCTCGTAGAGCTTGGCCTGGGTGGTGGTCAGCGGAGCCGCATCCACCGTCTGCGCCACCGCGAAGTAGGTGATCGCCAGGGCCGCCCCGGCCAGCGCGAAGAGCAGCGTGGAGTAGATCACCGTGAGCCGGAACCGGATCGACCGGAACAGCTCCGGCCGCTTCACGCCGCCCCGTCCCGCAGCCGGTAGCCCCGCCCGACCACCGTCTCGATCGAGCCCTCGCCGAGCTTGCGCCGCAACGTGCCCACCGTGACCCGTACGGTCTGGGTGAACGGGTCGGCGTTGGCGTCCCACACGTGCTCGAGCAGCTCCTCGCTCGACACCACGTGCCCGGGCCGGGTCATCAGATATTCCAGGACGCCGAACTCCTTGGGCGTCAACGTCAGCCGCTCGCCGCGCAGCGTCACGACGTGCCGGGCCACGTCCAGCACCACGTCGCCGACGGTCAGCACCGACGACGTGCCGGCCGTGTCCCGCCGCAGCAGGGCGCGGACCCGGGCCAGCAGCTCGGCCAGGGCGAACGGCTTCACCAGGTAGTCGTCCGCGCCCTCGTCCAGCCCGCGGACCCGGTCCTCGAGGCCACCGCGGGCGGTGAGCATGAGCACCCGCAGGTCCGTTTCGCCCGGGGTGTCCACCTCGCCGTTGCGCAGCGAGCGGCACAGGGTGAACCCGTCGCCGTCGGGCAGGTTCACGTCGAGCAGCATCAGGTCGTACTCGTTCACGGTCAGCCGGTCGTACGCCTCGGCGGCGTCGAGCGCGACGTCGACCGCGTACCCCGTCCGGGCGAGACCGACCCGCAGGCCCTCCGCCAGGTCTTCCTCGTCCTCCACCACCAGCAGCCGCATCTGTCGACTATCCACGGCCGATGAGGGTCGCGGCCACCTGAGCGGCCCGGTCGATCGGCACGGCGAAGCCGATCCCGATGGAACCGCCGCCCTCCAGGGTGGCGATCGCGGTGTTCACGCCGACCACCTCGCCACGCGCGTTCACCAGCGGCCCGCCCGAATTGCCGGGGTTGATGGACGCGTCGGTCTGCACCGCGGTCTGCCTTACGGTCCCGCCCAGCCGCACCTGCCGGTCCAGCGCGCTGATGATGCCGGCGGTGACCGTGCCGGAGAGACCGAGCGGTGAGCCGACCGCCAGCACCGGCTCGCCGACCCGGGTGGCCCTGAGGTCGGCGCGGTCCAGCGGGCGCAGCGCGGCCGACGGGGTGACCCGCAGCACCGCGATATCGCTGCCCGGGTCCGTGCCGACGACCTCGGCGGTGAGCCGGCGCCCGTCCGAGCCGACCACGCTGACCGCTCCCCCGCCCCGGGCCGCGACCACGTGGTTGTTGGTGACGATGTGACCGCGGTCGTCGAAGACGAATCCGGAGCCGGACGCGCCGCC
>NZ_JBEZGQ010000165.1:0-10367 GCF_040650095.1 Actinoplanes sp. NPDC048791
CGATCACCGGCACCGGCGTCGGCGGCCGGATCCGCAAGCAGGACGTCATCGAAGCGGCCGACAAGGCCGCCGCAGCTGCCGCTGCGGCTAAGTCTGCTTCTCGGGAGACCTCGGCCGCGCCCGCCGCGGCTCCGGCCGCCGCGAAGCCCGCCCCGAGCCCGCTGCGCGGCCGCACCGAGAAGCTGACCCGCACCCGCGCGACGATCGCCCGCCGCATGGTCGAGTCGCTGCAGATCTCGGCGCAGCTCACCACGGTCGTCGAGGTCGACGTCACCAAGATCGCCAACCTGCGGAACAAGGCGAAGGCCGACTTCCTGGCCAAGAACGGCGCGAAGCTCACCTTCCTGCCGTTCCTGGCGCTGGCCGCGGTCGAGGCGCTGCGTCAGCACCCGGTGGTCAACTCGTCCATCGACCAGGAGGCCGGCACGGTCACCTACCACGACGGCGAGCACCTCGGCATCGCGGTGGACACCCCGAAGGGCCTGATCGTCCCGGTGATCCGCGACGCCGGCGACCTCAACCTGGCCGGCCTGGCCAAGCGGATCGCCGACGTGGCCGAGCGCACCCGCAACAACAAGATCAGTCCGGACGAGCTCTCCGGCGGCACCTTCACGCTGACCAACACGGGCAGCCGCGGTGCGCTCTTCGACACGCCGATCATCAACCAGCCGCAGGTCGGCATCCTCGGCACCGGCGCGGTGGTCAAGCGGGCCGTGGTCGTCGACGACCCGAACCTCGGTGAGCTGATCGTGCCGCGCTCGATGATCTACCTGGCGCTCAGCTACGACCACCGGATCGTGGACGGCGCGGACGCCGCCCGCTTCCTGGTGACGATGAAGGAGCGCCTCGAGGCCGGACAGTTCGAGGGCGACCTGGGGCTCAGCGCCTGACGCGGGACAGAACATGAAGAAGGGGCGCTTCGGCGCCCCTTCTTTGTTTTGAGCGGGTTCAACTTCGGGAATGATGGAGATATGCGGATTCTCCTGGCCGGCGCGTCCGGTTTCCTCGGCACCCGGCTCGCCGAGCGGCTGCGCGCCGCCGGTCACGACATCACCCGGCTCGTCCGGCACCCCGCCCAGTCCGCCGACGAGGCCACCTGGAAGCCGTCCTCCGGCCAGCTCGACCAGGCCGTGGTCGCGAGCGCCGACGCGGTGATCAACCTGGCCGGCGCCGGCGTCGGCGACAAGCGCTGGAACGCCCGGTACAAGAGCCTGATCCGCAGCAGCCGGGTGGACACGGCCGGCACCATCGCCCACGCGATCAAGAACCTGCCGGCCGCCGACCGTCCCCGCGTGCTGCTCCAGTCGTCCGCCGTCGGCTGGTACGGCGACACCGGCGACCGCCCGGTCACCGAGGAGGCCCCGGCGGGCACCGGTTTCCTGGCCGACGTGTGCCGGGTCTGGGAAGCCGCGGCCCGTCCCGCCGAGGACGCGGGCACCCGGGTGGCCCTGCTGCGCACCGGGCTCCCACTGGATGAGAACGGCGGACTGCTGAAGCCGCAGATGTTGCCGTTCCGGATGGGCGCCGGCGCCAAGCTCGGCGGCGGCAAGCAGTGGGTCCCGTGGATCGGTCTGGCCGACTGGCTCGGCGCCGTCGACTTCCTGCTGGAGCGCGACGAACTGGCCGGCCCGGTCAACCTGGTCGGCCCGGAGCCGGTCACCAACGCCACGTTTACCCAGGTCCTCGCCAAGGTGCTGCACCGGCCCGCGGTGCTGCAGGTGCCGGGGATCGCCCTGCAGGTCGCCCTGGGCGAGTTCGCCCACGAGGCGCTGCGCAGTCAGCGGGTGCTGCCGGGGGTGCTGCAGAAGGCCGGCTTCACCTTCACCCAGCCGACCCTGGAGGCGGCGCTGCGGGCGGCAGTGGATCAGCAATCGAGTACGGCGGGCCGGCCGTAGCCCCGAAGCTTGCTAACCTGCGCCTGGTGTCCGTCGTCGCCGCAGCCCCGTCCGAGTCCGCCGATCCGCCGGTCGAGTCCACGACCCGCCGAGGCGGCCGTTCCTGGCGCCCGCATCTGATCGTCGCCGTGATCGCCCTGGCGCTCGCCGTCTGGGTGACCAACGGGCTGTGGCGGGACCCGGCCGGGCACGTCATCGCGAAGAACGCGGGCGACCAGGCCTTCTTCGAGTGGTTGCTGGGCTACGGCGTCTACATCCTGGGCCACGGCGCCGACCCGTTCTTCACCGACCTGATGAACACCCCGGTCGGCGTGAACCTGGCCGCCAACACCTCCATCACCGTCTACATCGTGCTGTTCTCGCCGCTGACCATCCTGGCCGGTCCCGAGATCAGCTTCGCGACGATCCTCACCCTGAACCTCGCCGCCGCCGCCTTCACCTGGTACCTGTTCCTGCGCCGCTATCTGGTGCACCGGGCGGCCGCCGCGGCCCTCGGCGGATTGTTCTGCGGCTTCGCTCCCGGCTTCATCTCGCACGCCAACGGCCACCTCAACTGGACCGCCGGCTGGATCCCGCCGCTGGTGCTGTGGTGGGTGCTCAAGCTGCCCGAGCCGCGCCGCTGGCTGCGCCACGGCCTGATCCTCGGCGTACTGGTGGCGATCGGCTTCTCCATCGCCGCCGAGGGACTGTTCTTCACCGCGCTCGCCACCGGGGTGTTCCTGGTGACGCGGTCGCTGATGCCGCACTGCCGGGCCGCGGCCCGCGCCGCGCTGCCGACCGTGCTCGCCGGGCTGGGCGTGACGGCCGTCGTCGCCGGGATCCTGCTGGCTTACCCGCTCTACATGCACTTCGCCGGGCCGCAGACGTTCAAGGGCACCGGTTTCAACCAGGCCCACTACGCCGAGGACATCGGGGCGTACCTGGGCTACCCGACCCGGTCGCTGGCCGGCTGGCTGGGGCTGGGCAGTGACCTGGCGCCGAACCCGACCGAGGAGACGTCGTTCTTCGGCCTGCCGCTGATGGTGCTGGCCGTGGCGTGCCTGGTGACACTGCGCCGGCACGCACGTCCAGGCCGGTTCGAGACCCTGATCGGGCTCTATGCGGTGGGTGCCGTCTTCCTGCTGCTGTCCCTGGGGCCACAGCTCAAGTTCTTCGGGGACGCCACCGAGATCAAGCTGCCGTACGCTGCCCTGATCGACCTGCCGCTCTTCGACTCCGCCCTGCCCGGCCGCTTCGCCCTGGTGGTGGCCTGCGTGATCGGCGTCCAGCTGGCGCTCACCGCCGACCGCCTGCTGACCGAGCCGATGCCCTCGGTACGCGAGCACACCCAGTGGGCAGCCGCCTTCGCCGTCGCACTGGTGCCGCTGTTCCCGATGCCGGTGCTGACCGGCGACCGCGCACCCGAGCCCGCGTTCATCGCCGACGGCCTCTGGAAGCAGTACGTGAGCGACGGCGGAGTGCTGACCGCGCTGCCGTTCGCGACCACCGACACCGCGGACGGGCAGCGCTGGCAGGCGTACACGATGGCCCGCGGCGGCAAGCAGTTCCGGATGCCGGACGGTTACTTCCTCGGCCCCGGCGGCCCGGAGGGCGTCGGGCAGATCGGCGCCAGCCCCCGGCAGACCGACTGGAAGTTCCTGCGCGCCGCCCTGTACGGCGAGATCGTCCCGATCGGCGACTACGACCGCGAGCAGACCCGGAGCGACCTGGCCTACTGGAAGGTCGAGGCGGTGTTCCTGGCACCGCAGGTGACCGGCTCGCAGGGCCCGGTGTTCCGGGCCGCGCTGGAGATGACGGCCATCGACCTGTTCGGCGAGCCGGAACGCGTCGGCGGCGTCCTGCTGTGGCGCATCCGGCCGGGCATCGACCCGGTGGCCCGCGGAAACTGACGGACTAGGCTTGGCCGCGTGACGACTTCTACGTTGCAGGTGCTGCGTCCCGGGCTGGTCGACTACCGCGAGGCCTGGGAGACCCAGCGCCGGCTGCACGACGCCGTGGTGGCCGGCACCCAGCCGGACACCATCCTGCTGCTCGAGCACCCCAGCGTCTTCACCGCGGGCAAGCGCACCGAGCCGATGGACCGCCCGATGGACGGCACCCCGGTGGTCGACGTCGACCGCGGCGGCAAGATCACCTGGCACGGCCCGGGTCAGCTCGTCGGCTACCCGATCGTCAAGCTGGCCGACCCGATCGACGTGGTGGCCTACGTCCGCCGCGTCGAGCAGCTGCTCATCGACGTGTGCGCCGAGTTCGGCGTCACCACCGACCGGGTCGAGGGCCGCAGCGGCGCCTGGGTCCGCGCCGACGACCGCGGCCCCGACCGCAAGATCGCCGCGATCGGCATCCGGGTGGCCCGCGGCGTCACCCAGCACGGCTTCGCCATCAACGGCGACTGCGACCTGAGCAACTTCGACCGCTTCGTGCCGTGCGGCATCCGCGACGCGGGCGTGACGTCGCTGAGCGCGGAGCTGGGCCGGCCGGTGACGGTCGACGACCTGCTGCCGGTCGTCGAACGCCACCTGCCGACACTGCTGTGAGCCTCTACCGCGACCCGCGCGACAAGCGGGTCTTCGTGCCAAAACCGGGCGGCGGGGTGGTGCTGAACTTCGGCCACCCGATCGCCTGGTGGATCCTGGTCTGCACCACGATCATCCCGCTGATCATCGTCACCGGCATGACCATCGCCGTCTTCCTCTGAGCCGGGGCCTCACGGCGTGACCCGGTGCAGGTCGCGGGGGAACGCTGTGACCTCCCGGACGTTCGCGGCGCCGGTCAGCCGGGCCACGAAACGTTCCAGGCCGATCGCGAAGCCGCCGTGCGGTGGCATCCCGTACCGGAAAGCGTCGAGGTAGCCCCGGTAGGCCTCCGCCGACTCCCCCCGCGCGGCCAGCGCGGCCTCGTAGTCGGCGTAGCGGTGCAGCCGCTGGCCGCCGGTGACCAGCTCGAGCCCGCGGAACAGCAGGTCGAAGCTGTTCGACCAGACCGGGTCGGACGGCTGCGGATGGGTGTAGAACGGCCGCTTGCGCATCGGATAGCCGGTCACGAAGACGAACTCCGACCCGTGCTCGCGCAGCGCCCACTCCCCCAGCGCCCGCTCGTGCGCCGGGGCCAGGTCGGGCTCGTCGGCCGGCGCGCCCGCGATCCGCAATGCCTCCGCGAAGTGCAGCGCCGGGATCTCCTCCGGCACCTTCGGCACGGCGGTCCCGGTCCGCTCGGCCACCGTGTCGGTCATCGTCGCCACCACCTCGGTGAGCACGGCCATCACGTCGCGGTGGTCGGCGATGAAGCCCAGCTCGGCGTCCAGCGACGTGTACTGCGCCAGATGCCGGGCCGTGTCGTGCGGCTCGGCCCGGAACACCGGCCCGACCTCGTAGACTCGCTCGAACACCCCGACCATCAGCTGCTTGTAGAACTGCGGCGACTGGGCCAGGTAGGCGGGCCGGCCGAAATAGTCGAGCGCGAACACGTTCGCTCCGGACTCGGTCGCCGACGCCACGATCTTCGGGGTGTGGATCTCGACGAAGCGCCGCTGCTCCAGCGCGGCCCGGAAGCCCGCGGTCGCGGCGGCCGCGATCCGCAGGGCACCGGCCCGGCCCGGATGCCGCAACGACAGAGCGGCATGGTCGAGCTGGGTGGGCAGGGTCGCGGTCAGTGCGGGCCGATGCAGATCAAAAGGCAACGGTACGGACACAGCGTTCAGGATCCGCAGCAGAGCGGGAGCGGTGAGCTCGACCCCCGCCGGCGCGGCCGGGTTCGCGGTGACGGTGCCGGTCACCTCGATCACGGACTCCTCGCCCAGCGTCTCGATCTGGGCCCGGACCTCGGGCTCGGTGACGACGACCTGGGTGAGCCCGGCAGCGTCCCGGACTATCAGGAACGCCACCGACTTGAGCAGCCGGCGGCGGTGGACCCAGCCGGCGACCGTGACGGTCTCGCCGGTGTGCCGGGCCAGTTCGGTGGAGAGGATGCGTTGCACGGCTCTTACCTCCTCGGTGACTGCAACGCGGCCCCAGGGAGGTGTGGGCGAGCGGGATCCTCGCGGTGCCACCACACCTTCACGCCTTGATCAGGCGCCTCTTGTCGTGCGCGGCTCGGGAGTGTCTTCACGCCCCGGCACCGGGCCACCTTCACAGCTGGTGGTGGCTCTCTCGGCCGGTGGGATCGGGGCGCTACTCGGTTCCGTCATCACCGTGGACGGGACCTTAACAGCGCCCGGACGACCGGCAAACCGGGTTTCCCCGGCAGGCGTGAGAGCACTCACAGAAACTGCTGTGTGAGCCTCACCGCCCCCGCAACGGTTGATCTTGCTTTCGGCGTAACCTCAGCCTTGTGACTATTGCTCCCGAGGGCCGCCGCATGCTGCGCATCGAGGCGCGCAACGCCGAAACTCCCATCGAGCGCAAGCCGCCGTGGATCAAAGTCAAAGCCAAGATGGGCCCGGAATACACGCACATGCGTGGTCTGGTGCAAAAAGAGGGCCTGCACACGGTCTGCCAGGAGGCCGGCTGCCCCAACATCTACGAATGTTGGGAGGACCGCGAGGCGACCTTCCTCATCGGCGGTGACCAGTGCACCCGCCGCTGCGACTTCTGCCAGATCGACACCGGCAAGCCGGCCGAGTTCGACGCCGACGAGCCCCGCCGCGTGGGCGAGTCCGTCGCCACCATGGGCCTGAAATACGCGACCGTCACCGGCGTGGCCCGCGACGACCTCCCCGACGGCGGCGCCTGGCTCTATGCCGAGACCGTCCGCCAGATCCACAAGCTCCAGCCCGGCTGCGGCGTCGAGCTGCTGATCCCCGACTTCAACGCGGAGCCCGACCAGCTCGCCGAGGTCTTCGGCGCGACGCCCGAGGTCCTCGCGCACAACGTCGAGACGGTCCCCCGCATCTTCAAGCGCATCCGCCCCGGCTTCCGCTACGAGCGCTCCCTCGACGTGATCACCCAGGCCCGCGCGGCCGGCCTGGTCACCAAGAGCAACCTGATCCTGGGCATGGGCGAGGAGCGCGCCGAGGTCTCCCAGGCCCTGCGCGACCTGCACGCGGCCGGGTGCGAGCTGATCACCATCACGCAGTATCTGCGGCCCACCCCCCGCCACCACCCGGTGGAGCGCTGGGTGAAGCCGGAGGAGTTCGTCGAGCTGAACGCGGAGGCCGAGGAGATCGGCTTCGCGGGCGTGATGAGCGGCCCCCTGGTCCGCTCGTCGTACCGCGCCGGCCGGCTCTACCAGCAGGCTCTCGCCGCCCGCGGCTGAGCCACCCCCGCCGCTCGTGCAGCGGATGCGCAGCCTCGATGCGTCTCTCCTGGTGAGGCGCGTCGAGGAGGTCGCAGGTGGGGTTCGAGGAGTACGTGAGCGAGCAGGGCCGGTCCCTGCTCCGGCTGGCGTACGTGCTGACCGGTGACGCTCACCGCGCCGAGGACCTGACCCAGACCGCGCTCGCGGACGCGTACCGGCACTGGCGCAAGGTGGCCGCCGCCCGCGAACCGGACGCGTACGTGCGCCGGATGCTGGTCAACGCCCACCTGAGCTGGCACCGGCGGCGTTCCTCGACCGAGCGGCCGACCGACCTGGCCGGCTGGGAGCCACCGAGCGCGGCCGACCCCGCCGACGAGGTGGCGGCCCGCGACCAGTTGCGCCACGTGCTCGCCACCCTCGCTCCCCGCGCCCGGACCGCACTTGTCCTGCGCTACTACGCCGACCTGGACGACGCCGGCATCGCCGAGGCGATGGGGGTGACCGTCAGCGCCGTCCGGGCCACCACCTCCCGGGCCCTGGCGACCCTGCGCGGCAGCGACGTCGCGGCCGCCCTGAAGGAGACGTCATGACCGACCAGCTGGAACGCGAGCTACGACTGCTGTTCGCCGAGGACGCCGACCGGGCCCCGGTGCCCGTCGCCCTAACCGCCGGGGCACGCCAACGGGTTCGTCAGGCCCGCCGCTCCCGGTTCGCCTGGGGCGCCGGAGCCCTGGTGGCCGCCTCGGTGGCGGCCGTCGTCGGCGCGGGTGCCCTGATCGACCCGCCGCCGGCCGAACGCACCGCCGCACCCCCGCTGCCCGCCTCGTCGGCTGCCCAGCGGACCGGCGCGCTCCCCGACGCGGCGAACGGCTCCTGTGCAGGCGGCTACTCACCGCGCGAAGTGGCCCGCCGCGCGTTCGCCTTCGACGGCACTGTGACCGCCATCGGACCGGTCGACCCCGACCGCGTCCATGCCGTCCGCGGCTACGTGGGCGTCACGTTCACCGTCAACGAGTGGTTCTCCGGCGGCTCCGGCCCGACTGTCACCATCGCCATGTCCCCACCCCTCGGTGGCCTGGCCGCCATGGGATACGGGCCACCGGCGTACGGGATCGGCACCCGCCTGCTGGTCAGCGGCGAGCACCGCTGGGGCGGCACGACCACGGCCGACGCCATCGCCTGGGGATGCGGCTTCACCCGCTATTACGACCCGACGACTGCGGACGAGTGGCGTATCGGCGGGCCGTTGACGATCAGCGCGACTTGAGCCGGCGCAGGGTGGCGCCGGTCGCCTGCTTGAAGAGGTATTCGGCGCGCTCATAGGACAGCCGGCCCCGGCCGGTGTCCGGGCAACGGTCGGCCTCCGCCGGCATCCGTCCCGGGCCGGGACGGCGATCCGCGAGAAAAAGCGGTCCACGGGTACGGCCGGCCAGCAGCTCGGGCAGCAGCCGTGCGGTGCCTGCCCGCCAGCTCACCCAGCCGGCGCCGCCGCGGGCCCGGCGGTCGTCCAGATCCAGATCCTCGACATTCAGCGCGAGCACCGCGCCGACGCCTGCGCCTGACTCGTGCAGCAGCCGCCACAGGGTCCGCTCGCGCAGCCCAATGTCGGCGCGCTCCCACAGCCCGTCCAGGTCCGGGCCGCTCAGCGCCTCGGTCCGGCCTCCGGTTTCCGGCCTCCGCTCAAGCGCAGCCGCGAAATCCGCCGAGCCCGCGGAATTGTCGGCCGCGGGAACGGCCGAGGCCGCGGGAACGGCCGAGGCCGCGGGAACGGCCGAGGCCGCGGAATGCCTGACCACAGCGGCCCGCGGGAGGCCACCCGCCACACCGACCGCGGGACGGGCCGCAAGGCCCGGCTCATGCTCGATCCCCGCACCGAACACGAGAGCGGTCGCGTCTGCCCACCTGCTGAAGGAGCGGATCGCCGCCACGTGCCGGTTCCAGGTCCGCGGTGCCGCGTCGCCCCAGGCGACCATGCACGCCTGGCTGACCTGTTCCGCGGTCAGCGACGCCAGCGGAAACCCGGCGCCCACAGCTCGGCAGAGCCGGCTCAGCGTCTGGCCGTAGGACCGCACCGTCGCCGCGTCCAGGTCATCGCGCGCCAGGAACTCGGCCACCGCTTCGCCGACCGTGCGACCAATAAGCTCCGCCGCTGTGAGCTCCGGGATCGCCGCGGCCCGCCCTCGCAGGAAAGCACTCTCGGCCGCGTTACGCGCCAGCCCAGCGGCGCGAAGAAACTCCCGGCGCGCCTCCCCCACCCGGCCCAGCCGCCACAACAGATCACCGCGGACCCCTGGCAGCAGGTGATAGTCCCGCAACGCTGGGTCGGCCAGCAGCGCGTCCACCAGGTCGAGCCCGGCCTGCGGCCCCTCGGCCATCCCCACGGCCACCGCCCGGTTCAGCTGGACGATCGGGGTCGGCAGCAGCCCGGCCAGCGCCCGGTAGAGGGCGGCGATCTGCGCCCAGTCGGTGTCCGCCGCCGTGCGGGCCTGGGCGTGACAGATCGCGATCGCCGCCTGCAGCACGTACGGTCCCGGCGTGCCGCCGAGCTCTCGGGCCCGCAGCATCGCGGTGAAGCCGCGCCGGATCAGGAGCTGGTCCCAGCGGCCGCGGTTCTGCTCGTGCAGCTGGATCGGCTCGCCGGCCGGGCCGGTGCGGGCCGCCGAGCGGGAGGCCTGGATCTCCATCAGCGCGACCAGGCCGTGCACCTCGGCCTCGTGCGGTGCGAGTTCGGCGAGCAGGCGGCCCAGGCGCAGCGCCTCCTGGCCCAGGGCCGGGCGGATCAGGTCGTCGCCCGAGCTGGCCGAGTAACCCTCGTTGAAGATCAGGTAGATGACTTCGAGGACCGAGGACAGCCGCGCGGCCAGGTCGGCCGGTTCGGGCAGGGCGAACGGCACGCCGGCCTCGGCCAGGGTGCGTTTCGCCGTGGCGATGCGGCGGGCCACGGCCGGCTCGGTGATCAGGAACGCGCGGGCGATCTCGGCCGCGGTCAGGCCGCCGACCACGCGCAGGGTCAGGGCGGCGCGCTGCTCGGTGGGCAGCACCGGGTGGCAGGAGATGAACATCAACCGCAGGACGTCGTCGGGTCCTGCGGAGAGGTCCGGGGGCTGGTCGTGCTCGCGGGCGTACTGCTCGGCCTTGCGGTCGTGCAGGCGGGACCGACGGATGTGGTCGACGGCCCGGCGTTTGGCGATCGCCGTCAGCCAGGCGCCGGGATTTTCCGGTACGCCGGCAGCCGGC
>NZ_JBEZGQ010000165.1:10377-11856 GCF_040650095.1 Actinoplanes sp. NPDC048791
TTCGAGGGCGGCGACCACCGCGTCCTGGGCCAACTCCTCGGCCAGCCCCACGTCGTGCACCACCCGCATCAGCGCCGCCACGATCCGGGCCGACTCGAGTTTGACGACCGCGTTGATACGGGCGTGGACGTCGGTCACCGCCGGCCCGGGGGCCGGGCCGGCGGTGCTCGGCGGCCGGGTCACGGGCCGAAGACCTGCTGGATGACGCTCTCACCGTCGCCGACGATGCGGCGGAAGCGGCGGGCCAGTTCGATGGCCTCCTCGCGGGACCGGGCCTCGATCAGAGCGAAGCCGGCCACCGCTTCCTTGGCCTCGGTGAAAGGCCCGTCGGTCACGGTGATCTCGTCGCCGACCGAGGTGACCCGGACGCCGCCGGGCTCCAGGCCGCCGGTGGCCAGCAGGACGCCGGCCGCGGTCAGCTCCTCGATGAACTTGCCCATCTCGGCGTACAGGTTCTCGTCGGCGGACTGCTCGGTGGGGCGGGTCGTCATCAGGTAGCGCATGTCTTGCTCCGTTCTCGGTGGTTGCCGTGTGCACCAACGTCGAACGATCCATGTGACAGGTAATGAAACCATTCCCTGTCACATCGCGGAACCGACGTAGCGGCAGAACGCAGCTTACGAATCGCAGAGAGGCTCAGACCATGACCGCGCTCGCCGCCCGTACCGTGAATGTCACCGCCACCACCCGCACCCGGGCCCTGCTCACCTGCGCCGCCGTCGGCGGGCCGCTGTGGGCGGCCGTCGCCCTCGCCCAGGCCGCCGGCCGGGACGGCTTCGACCTGACCCGGCATCCGCTCAGCGTGCTCAGCAACGGCTCGCTCGGCTGGTTGCAGATCACCAACTTCGTCGTCGCCGGCGTGCTGACCATGCTCGGGGCGGCCGGGCTGCGCCGGGCCCTGCCGAGCCGGTGGCTGCCCCGGCTGGTCGCGGTGAACGGGTTCGGCATGTTCGCCGCCGGTGTCTTCACCATGGACCCCGCGGACGGCTTTCCGGCCGGCACACCGTACGGGATGCCCGCGACGCTCAGCTGGCACAGTTACGGCCACATGGCCGCCGGTACGGTCGCCTTCACGGCGTCGATCGCCGCCTGTTACGTGCTGGCCCGGCACTTCGGCCGCGCGGGACAGCGGGCCGCCGCCGTGGGGTCCGCGGTGGCCGGCACGGCGCTGCTGGCCGGCGACCTGTGGGCGATGAGCGGTGGCGTCGCGGGCTCCCTGACCCTGGCGGTCGGCGCGATCACCGCGCTGCTGTGGGTCTCCGGGGTCGCGGCGTGGCTGGCCCGGCGCTGAGCCGTCAGTCGTCGAGCAGTCCCAGGCGGTGCGCGACCGCGGCAGCCTCGCCGCGGCTCGCCACCGCCAGCTTCGCGATGATCCGGGAGACGTGCACGCTGGCCGTCTTCGGTGAGATGTTGAGCTGCTTGGCGATGCCGCTGTTGCTGAGCCCCTGGGCCACCAGCCGCAGCACCTCGCGTTCCCGG
>NZ_JBEZGQ010000166.1:0-11838 GCF_040650095.1 Actinoplanes sp. NPDC048791
CCCCGTCCTCAGCTCCCGCAACGTGCTTGAATCACACCTCCCGTCCGCGCCCCGCCGCGGCGCCGCGGCGACCGGCGGCGCCGTACGCCGGTTCGCCACCGGGGCCGGCCTGCTGGCCCGGGGTCTCGGCCTGGTCCTGCGCAATCCGCGGATGCTCGGCCTCGGCCTGCTGCCCGCGGTGATCTCCGGCGTGCTGTACGCGGCCCTGCTGATCACCCTCATCGTCTTCATCGACGACCTGGCGGCCGGGGTCACCTGGTTCGCCGACGACTGGTCGGCCGCCGGGCGGGACGTGCTCCGGATCGTCGCGGGCGCGGCCCTGATCGGGCTCAGCGGCCTGATCGGCGTGCTCACCTTCACCGCGGTCACGCTGCTGATCGGCGACCCGTTCTACGAGAAGATCTCCGGGATGGTCGAGGACCGCTTCGGGGGCGTGCCGGACGAGGTCGAGGTGTCGCTGGGCCGTTCGCTGGCCCGGAGCCTGGTCGACTCGCTGCGCCTGATCGGCCTGTCGGTGCTCTTCGGCATCCCGTTGTTCGCGGCCGGTTTCATCCCGGTGGTCGGCCAGACCGTCGTCCCGGTGGTCGGCGGGGCGGTCGCCGGCTGGCTGCTGGCCGTGGAGCTGACCGGGGTCCCGTTCCAGCGGCGCGGGCGGCGGCTGCGGCACCGCCGGGCGGCCCTGCGCGGCGACCGGGCGACGGCGCTGGGCTTCGGCGTCGCGGTCTTCGCCTGCTTCCTGATCCCGCTCGGCGCCGTGCTGCTGATGCCGGCGGCGGTCGTCGGGGGCACGCTGCTCTCCCGCAAGGTGCTGGGCCTGCCGATCGAGGGCTGAGCACCCTCAGGCCGAGGCGCGCACCACCAGCTCGGTGGGCAGCACCACGGCGTCCGGGACGTCCGGCTTGTCGTTGACCAGGCCGAGCATCTGCCGGGCCATCGTGCGGCCCATGTCGACGATCGGCTGGCGGACCGTGGTCAGCGGCGGGTCGCTGAGCCGGCTGATCTCGAAGTCGTCGAAGCCGACCACCGCCACGTCCGCCGGCACCCGCCGGCCGGCGTCCTTGAGCGCCTGCAACGCGCCGTGGGCCATCATGTCCGACGCCACGAACACCGCGTCGAGCTGCGGATCCTCGGCGAGCAGCCGGCGCATCGCGCGCAGCCCGGAGTCGCGGGTGAAGTCGCCGAAGGCCACGTGCTCGGTCAGCCCGGCGGCGCGCAGGGTGTCCTGGTAGCCGGTGAGCCGGTCGACGCCGGCGATCATGTCCTGCGGCCCGGCGACGGTGGCGATCCGGCGGTGGCCGGTGCTGATCAGGTGGCGTACGGCCTGGCCCACGCCGCCGACGTGGTCCACGTCGACGTAGGGGACCGGCAGCTCGGCCGGGGTCATCGGGCGCCCGCTGCACACCACCGGGATGCCGAGCCGGGCCAGGGCGCCGGGCAGCGGATCGGCGCCGTGCATCGAGGCGAACATGACGCCGTCGACGTGGCCGGCCATCGCGTACCGCTCGACCCGGTCGTGGCTGGCGGCCGAGCCCGCCATCATCAGCACGAGCTGTTTGTCCGCCGCGTCCAGTTCCATGCTCACCCCGCGGATCACCGCGGGGAAGAACAGGTCGTCGGAGAAGACCCGGTTGGCGGTCTCCGGCAGGATCAGCGCGATCGACTCGGTGCGCTGCGTGACCAGGCTGCGGGCAGCCTGATTGGGCACGTAGCCCAGCTCCGCGACGGCCTGGTGCACTGCCTCGCGGATCGCCACGGCGACCGTGGTCGACCCGTTGACGACGCGGGAGACGGTCGCCCTCGAGACGCCGGCGCGCCTCGCCACCGCCTCGAGGGTCGGTCGCTCCCGCGTCACCATCAGCTCACTCCCCGATCCGGCCCTGGTCGGTGAGACCGTTCCGCCGGATCACCTCCTGGTACCACCGTGCGCTGTCCTTGGGCACCCGGCGCTGCGTGGTGTAGTCCACGTGCACGATGCCGAACCGCTTGGCGTACCCCTCGGCCCATTCGAAATTGTCCATCAACGACCAGGCGAAGTATCCCCGAAGGTCAACGCCGTGGGAAATGGCATCGAGGCAGGCGCGCAGGTGCCCGTCGAAATATTCGATCCGGTTGGTGTCGTGGATCTGCCCGTCCTCGGCCGGGCCGTCCGGGTACGCGGCGCCGTTCTCGGTGATCATCATGGGCGTACCGGGGTAGTCCCGGTGGATCCGGTCCAGCAGCCGGGTCAGCGCGGCCGGCTCGATCTGCCAGCCGATGTCGGTGATCGGGCCGACCGGCTTGCGGAAGGCGATGCCCTCGGTGCCGGGTGCGTCGGGCGAGGCCGGCTGGCCGGGCTTGGCCGAGACGTACGACGGGGTGTAGAAGTTGATCCCGAGCACGTCGATCGGCGCGTTGATGATCGCCTCGTCACCCTCGCGGATGAAGCTCAGGTCGGTGAAGCGGGCCATGTGCTCGCGCATGTCGTCCGGATACCGGCCGCGCAGCAGCGGGTCGAGGAAGATCCGGTTGCTCAGGCCGTCCACGATCCGGGCGGCGTCGACGTCGCCCGGGTTGTTCTCGTCCAGCGGGAAGACGGCCGACGGGTTGAGGGTGATGCTGACGCTCTGCGCGCCGGCCTCCCGCAGCGCCCGCGCGGCCAGGCCGTGGCCGAGCAGCAGGTGGTGCACCGCCTTGAACGCCGACGCCGCGTCCCGGATGCCGGGAGCGTGGACGCCGCTGGCGTAGCCCAGGTAGGCCGAGCACCACGGCTCGTTCAGCGTGGTCCAGGTGCGGACCCGGTCGCCGAGCCGGGCGTGCATGATCTGGGCGTAGTCGGCGAAGGCCTCGGCGGTGTCCCGGACGGTCCAGCCGCCCCGGTCCTGCAGGCTCTGCGGCAGGTCCCAGTGGTAGAGCGTGACCACCGGGTCGATGCCCTTGCCGATCAGCTCGTCGGTCAGCCGGTCGTAGAAGTCCAGGCCCCGGGTGTTGACCGGGCCGGTGCCGTCGGGCTGGATGCGCGGCCAGGCGATCGAGTACCGGTACGAGGCCAGGCCCAGGTCGGCCATCAGCGCGACGTCCTCGACATACCGGTGGTAGTGGTCGCAGGCCACGTCGCCGGTGTGCCCGGCGTGCACCCGGCCGGGCTCGCGACTGAACGTGTCCCAGATGGACGGGCCCCGCCCGTCCTCGTTCACCGCGCCTTCGATCTGGTACGACGCCGTTGCGGCGCCCCAGACGAAGCCGTCCGGGAACCGTACCCCTGATGCCAGCGGATCGTCGCTCGATTCCACCGAGACGGTTGCCGTCATCCTTCACCGCTCCCTGCGTGATCCGCCGCTGCCGTGCCGGGCCGCGCCGACCGGTCTGATCAGCGGCGGGACTATGACGGGCGACCGGAAGCGGTCGCCCTTAACCGGTACAGCGTAGAGCCATTCACCTTACCGGGAGCCATCCGAAAGTTGCGGAATCCCGTTCGGGGGACGAGATGCTCAACCGGCCTGCAATGCGCTGAACAGGCGCCGGTCACCGGTGACGACCAGATTGTCCGGATCGATCCGGCCCATCAGGGCCAGCAGCAGGTCGCTGGCCGTGCCGCTGGCCTCGGCCCGCGCGTGGTGGTCGTCGCTGTCGAGGATGGTGCCGGTGTCGAGCAGCGCGATGCCCGCGCCGCGGAGCCGGACGAACCACTCGTAACTGGCGTCGGTGGCCACCAGGTGCACGACGCCGTGCAGGTCGGTCGGGCCCTTGCGGCGGCCGGCGGGCAGCCAGGTGTCGAGCACCTCGTTGACCCCGTCGGCGGCGAGCTTGGTCTCGATCGGGGTGGCCCGGCCGGCCGCGGACTCGGCGTCCCAGCGGTGCACCGAGACCTCGTGGGCGATCCGGCGCTGCCAGAAGCCGGCCTTGCGGGCCTGGGCCGGCCAGGTCCAGCTGGGGAAGTCCGGGTCGAGCGCGTCGAGGGTCTCGATCGTGCCGGTCAGCTCCCGGCGCAGGCCGTCGAGGGCCTCGGGCCACGGGGGCCGCGGCTCGGGGACGACCCGGTCGGCGGGCCGGTCGACCACGCCGCGCGGGGTCAGCTCACGCACCCAGTGCAGCAGCACGGTGAGGTGCTCGGTGAGATCGGCGACCGTCCAGCCGGGACACGAGGGCACGACGGCGTCGGGACCCGTCTCGGTGACGGCGTCCTGGAAAGCCGGCCCGTCCGCGCGCAGGGCGGCGAGCCAGAAGTCCTTGGTCGCGTGCAGCCTGTTCATCAGCCTTCTCCCGCTCGAGGAGGTCCACCGGTTCCCACCCCGGGCCCGCGGCCTAGGGTGAACGTCGTGCCTGACGTTAGTGCTGACCACCCAACCGACGCATCCGCTGCGCATGCCAGTTCGCTGGGGGCGTACACGACGCTACGCCTCGGCGGTCCGGCAAGCACGTTGACCGTGGTGTCCGAACCGGACGAAGCGGTGTCAACCGTACGGGGTGCTGCCCGAAAGGGGCAACCGGTCCTGGTGCTCGCGGGCGGGAGCAATGTGGTGATCTCCGACGACGGGTTCCCCGGGACCGTGCTGCTGCTGCGCACCCGGGGCGTCCGGCTGATCGACCGGGACGACCGCGGCGCGCTGGTCCGGGTGGCCGCCGGTGAGCCCTGGGACGACCTCGTCGCCGACACCCTCGAACGGGGGATGTCCGGCCTGGAGGCGCTCTCCGGCATCCCGGGCTCGGCCGGCGCGACGCCGATCCAGAACGTGGGGGCGTACGGCCAGGAGGTCGCGCACACCATCGAGGCGGTGCACGTCTACGACCGGCACGAGGACGAGATGCGGGTGCTGTCGCTGCCGGAGTGCGGTTTCGCGTACAGGTCGAGCATTTTCAAGCACAGCGACCGCTGGCTGGTCCTCGACGTCGACTTCCGGCTGGCCGAGTCGGCGGAGTCGGCGCCGATCCGCTACGCCGAGCTCGCCCGGCACCTGGGGGTCGAGGTCGGTGAGCGGGTCAGTGCCGCGCGGGTCCGGGAGACCGTGCTGAAGCTGCGCGCCGGCAAGGGCATGGTGCTCGACCCGGAGGATCCGGACACCCGCTCGGTGGGCTCGTTCTTCACCAACCCGGTGCTGTCCGCCGCGGAGTGGGCCCGGGTGCAGGACCGGCTGGTCGACGCGGGCGAGCCGCCGAGCTGGCCGGCCCCGAACGGCACGGTCAAGGTGCCGGCGGCCTGGCTGATCGAGAAGGCCGGCTTCGCCAAGGGGTACGGCGGCAGCACGGTGGCCATCTCCTCGAAGCACACCCTGGCCCTGACCCACCGCGGCGGCGGCACCACGACGGCGCTGCTGGAGCTGGCCCGCGAGATCCGGGACGGCGTACGGGACCGGTTCGGTGTCGTCCTGCATCCCGAACCGGTCCTGATCAACTGCTCGCTCTGACGGCTCAGCGCCAGCCGAAGACCTGCGTCCAGTAGTAGGTGCCGTTCACAGCCTGCTGCACGCCGGCGCCGAACGACTTCACGTCGCAGTTGAGGATGTTGCGGCGGTGCGGCGGGCTGGCCATCCAGGCGGCCATCACCTCGGCCGAGCTGGAGAAGCCGTAGGCCACGTTCTCGGCCGCCACGGCGTGGTAGCCGGCCGCCCGCGACCGGGTCAGGAAGGTCGAGCCGCGCCAGCCGAAGTGGCCGAAGTCCCCGGTGGCCGCCATGTAGTGGCTTTGCCGTACGGACGCGACGGTCAGTTCCTCGTCCACGGTGAGCGCCGGGCACCCGTACCGGGCCCGTTCCTCGTTGGTGAGCGTGACCACCTCGGCCCCGAGAACCTGCGAGGTCGTCGGGGCGGTCCGCGCCGGGCCGGTCGCGGGGACCGTGGCCACGGCGTGCGCCGGCGCGGCGGTCAGCCCGAGCAGGGCGATCGGCGCGGCCGCGACAAGGGCGAGACGACGTACGGATTCCAACAAGGTGCTGCCTCCCGGTCCACGGCCGGGCGCCTGTCGCCCGGCATCGTAATCGGACCGGCTTTTTGGAGGTACGTCCCTTCTTTGACCGTTTCCGGGCGGCCGGTGCGAGGTCTGTGTCAGTCTGAGGGGATGGTCAGCGGAAGCCCGATCTCGGCACCGGCGCCCGTTTCCGGGGCGAAGGTCAGCCGGACCGAGCCGCCGTGCCGGGCCGCGATGGCCTCCGCCAGCAGCATCCAGACGGCGGTGCTGCGCCGCCGGTGCGGCGGCTCCGGAGTGGCCAGCATCCCGGCCATCAGGTGCTCGTCGGTGAGCTGCTCGGCCTGCCGCGCGGTGACGTGCACGGTCCAGCCCTCGGCCCCGGCCTCGGCGCTGACCGTGGCCGACCGGTCGGCGGCCCCGCTGGCCACTGTGCCGACCACCGCATAGAAGAGGTCCCGCAGCAGCGAGGCGTCCGCCGACAACGCCGGCCCGGTGCCCGCCCGCACCGTCGCCGCGGTGTACGGCTCCCGGCTGGCCAGCAGTTCGGCGGCCTCGCGGATCAGCGCGCCGGGGTCCACCCGGACCGGCCGCAGTTCCAGGTCCCCGGTCTGCAGCCGGGTCACCAGCATCAGGTCCTCGACCAGGGTGAGCATCCGGTCGGTGTTGCGCCGTACGGCGGCCAGCGCCACCGAGCGTTCGGCCGGGGCCAGGTCGTCGGTGTCGAGGCTCTCGGTGAACGAGGCGATGGTGGTGAGCGGCGTCCGCAGCTCGTGCGAGATGACGGTGAGGAAGCGGGGCTGGAGCGCGCCGCCCGACAAGGTCGGGGTCGCGGGGGCGGGAGCAGGGCTCATCGGTTGTCCACCGATCGGCCCCGGAAGCGGAAGCGCACGCTGAACTATAACTTTCCGTATATGAGCCGACACGTCACGCTATCGTGGTTTTGGACATTTCATCTTCGTCGCCCGCGGTCGCGGGGGACGCAAGCAAGACGCTGACCGATGTCGGGCATGTGCCGTGCCGGCCCGGGCAGCCGCGTCTGGCGACGCAGCGTTGGGGGGTCATGGTGGTGGGAGCATGAGCAGGCTGCTCGTGGTCGAGGACGACCCGGACATCGCGCTGGCCCTGCGGCTGCTGTTCAGCCGGGCCGGCTACGAGGTGGCGCACGCCGGTGACGGCCGTACCGGTCTGAAGGAGGCCTACGCCGAGCACCCCGACCTGGTCGTGCTCGACGTCGGCCTGCCGGAGATGGACGGCTGGCAGGTGCTCGAACGGCTGCGGGACGTCTCGGACGTCCCGGTGCTGGTGCTGACCGCGCACGGCCAGGAGGCCGAGAAGGTACGCGGGCTGCGCGGCGGCGCCGACGACTACCTCACCAAGCCGTTCGCCAACAACGAGCTCCTCGCCCGGGTCGAGGCCCTGCTGCGCCGCTCGAACGGCGCACAGAACAGCTGGGCCAGCCAGATCTACGACGACGGCCTGGTGCACCTGGACCCGACCAAACGCCGGGTCTACGTCAAGGGCGACGAGAAGCGCCTCACTCCGACCGAGTTCCGGCTGCTCAACGCGCTGGTCCGGCACGCGGGCGCGGTGCTGAGCCCGAACCAGCTGCTGACCCAGGCCTGGGACGACCCGACCGGCATCGGCCAGGAACGGGTCAAGTTCGCGGTCCTGCGGCTGCGCCGCAAGCTCGGCTGGACGGACCCCGAGGATTCCCCGATCGAATCCGTGCGCGGCTTCGGTTACCGCTATCGGCGGCCGGGTGGTGACAGCTGAGCCCCCAGCGGTAGCAGTCCGGGTGTCCTCAGGTGAGGAGCCCAGAGGTCGATGAGCAGCATGGGAACCGAGCAGGAGGTAGTCCGTGGAAGACCTTGGCGAGATCGTCGGCGAATTCCTGATGGAGAGCCACGAGAACCTGGATCAGATCGACCGGGATCTCGTCGCCCTCGAACAGGAACCGGGATCGCGTGATCTGATCTCACGCATCTTCCGGGCCATCCACACGATCAAGGGAACGAGTGGATTCCTGGCCTTCAGCCGGCTCGAGACCCTCGCCCACGCCGGCGAGTCACTGCTCTCGCGGCTGCGGGACGGGGTCCAGCCGGTCACGCCCACCACGATCACGACCCTGCTGGCCACGATCGACGGGGTCCGGTCGCTGCTGGAGGCCATCGAGCAGGACGGCAACGAGGGCGACGTCGACGTCGACAGCATCATCACCGCCGTACACGCCCAGATGAACGCGCCCGAGGCCGCCGCACCGGCGGAGCCCGCCGCGGCCGCCGAGCCCGCCGAGGAGCCGGAGCCGCTGGAGGAGAAGCCGGTGCGTGCGGCGCCCGAGCCCGTGGAGGGGCAGCGGAAGCCGCTCGGCGAGATGCTCGTCGAGTCCGGCGCCGCGGCGCCCAGCGACGTCGGCTCCGCGTTGCAGCAGCAGCTCGAGGGCGACGAGCGCAAGCTCGGCGCGATCCTGCTGGAGGAGGGCAAGGCCCAGCCCGCCGCGGTCAACGAGGCGCTGCAGCAGCAGGCCCCGAAGCGCAGCGTCGCGGACAGCGCGATCCGGGTCGACGTGGATCTGCTGGACGGCCTGATGAACCTGGTCGGTGAGCTGGTGCTGGCCCGTAACCAGCTGGTCCGCGGCGTGATGGAGACCGGCGACTCCGGTCTGGTGCGCAGCGCCCAGCGGCTCGGGATGATCACCAGTGAGCTGCAAGAGGGCATCATGAAGACCCGGATGCAGCCCATCGAGCACATCTGGTCCAAGCTGCCCCGGGTCATCCGGGACCTCAGCCAGTCGCTCGGCAAGCAGGTCGAGCTGGTGATGGAGGGCAAGGAGACCGAGCTCGACCGCAGCCTGCTCGAGGCCGTCAAGGACCCGCTGACGCACCTGGTGCGCAACGCGGTGGACCACGGCATCGAGGAGGCCGACAAGCGGGTCGCCGCGGGCAAGCCCGCCGTGGGCACGCTGACGCTGCGGGCGTACCACGAGGGCGGGCACGTCGCCGTCGACGTGGCCGACGACGGCGCCGGCATGGACGTCGACCGGATCGCCGCCAAGGCCGTCGAGAAGGGTCTGCTGCGCGCCGAGCAGATCGCCACGATGGACAAGCGCGAGATCATGGCGATGGTCTTCCAGCCCGGCTTCTCCACCGCCGCCAAGGTGACCAACGTGTCCGGCCGCGGGGTCGGCATGGACGTCGTCAAGACCAACATCGAGCGGATCGGCGGCGCGGTCAGCGTCGACTCGACGCTGGGCGAGGGTACGGTCTGGCGCCTCACCATCCCGCTGACCCTGGCGATCATCCAGGCGCTGACCGTGGACTGCGGCGATCAGCGTTACGTGGTGCCCCAGGTCGCGGTGCTGGAGCTGGTCTTCATCGACGGCCAGTCCACGAAGATCGAGTACGCCTCCGGTGCGCCCGTCTACCGGCTGCGCGGCAAGCTGCTCCCGCTGGTCCGCCTGGACCGGGCGCTGGGCCTCGACGTCGGCGGTGACCAGGGTGTCTACATCATGGTGCTGCACGCCGACGGCCGCCGCTTCGGCCTGGTCGTGGACCGCGTCCTGAACACCGAGGAAGTGGTGGTCAAGGCGCTCAACAGCCGGTTCAAGGACATCGGCCTGTACGCCGGCGCCACCATCCTGGGCGACGGCAAGGTCGGCCTGATCCTCGACGTCTCCTCGCTGGCCCGGCGCTCGCACCTGACCGCCGAGTCGGACCGGGAGAACCTGGTCGGCACGTCGCGGGCCAGCGGCGGACCCGCCAACGGCGAGCGCCTGCTGGTCACGGCGGTCGGGGAACGCCGGGTGGCGATCCCGCTGGACGCGGTCACCCGGCTCGAGGAGTTCCCGAGGGACCGCATCGAGCACGCCGGTTCCCGCGAGGTCGTGCAGTACCGGGGCCAGATCCTGCCGCTCGTGCGCCTGTCGCATCTGCTCGGGGCGTACAGCGAGGTGGAGGAGGGCGACACCGTGTCCGTGGTCGTCTACAGCGAGGGCGAGCGCAGTGTCGCGCTGGTCGTCGACCGGATCGTCGACATCGCGGAGAACTCCACGACGGCGCGCCGCGAGGCGGAGGAGGACGGCCTGGTCGGCACCGCGGTCATCCAGCAACGGGTGACCGAGCTGCTGGACGTGCGGCGGGCCATCCTGGCCGCCGATCCGAACTTCTACACCGAGGTGACCGACGAGATGCTGGTGGAGGCCTGACATGGCGAGTCGTCAGTTCGCCACCTTCGAGGTGGCCGACCAGCTGTTCGGGGTCGAGGTGCACACGGTGCAGGAGGTGCTCTCCTACAACGAGTACACCCCCGTACCGCTGGCTCCGCCGGCCGTCGGCGGCCTGTTCAACCTGCGCGGCCAGGTGATCGCCGCGGTCGACCTGCGGGTGCAGCTCGGCCTGGTCCGCCAGGCCATGCAGGGTCCGGTGATGAACGTGATCCTGCGCGGCGACGGCGAGCCGGTCAGCCTGCTCGTGGACCGCATCGGCGAGGTCGTCGACCTCGACGACGAGGCCTTCGAAGGGCCGCCGGACACGCTCAGCGGCCCGACCCGGGAGCTGGTCACCGGCACCTTCAAGATGGACGGACGGCTCATGCTGGCCCTGGACGTGAACCAGGCCGTCGACACCTATCGAGCCACCACCTGATGTACAGCCTCGTCAGCGCCCCCGTCCTCGGCTTCGACCTGACCCGCCTCGGTGGCGGGTCGGCGACCGCCGAGGTGCTGCTGCGCGCCCTGCGCCTCAGCGTCGGGGACCTGCCGGTGCTGGCCGAGCGGCTGCCCGACGAGGGTGTCCGCGGGCCGCTCTGGGTCGAGGTGGAGAGTGCGGCCCGCAAGATGCCGACGCTCAAGGGTCTCAAGGCCGACGACCCGGCCAGTTCCCTGGCGCTGGTCGAGCGGGCTCCGATCGGGTCGGTGGATTCGCTGCTCACCTGCCTGCGCTACGACGTGATGGCCTGGACCTGGCAGGGCGCCGGGCGCGACGCCAAGCAGAGCGAGGACGCCGCCTCGGCGACGGCCCTGCTCTGCGACGCGGCCGTGGCCAGCTATCTGCGGGAGGTGCTGGACGACTCGACCCGCCGGATGCTCGGCGCCGGCTGGGTGGCCGCGCTGCGCAAGCTGCCCGCGGGCAAGCCGATCGACCTGGGCCCGCACCACTACGCGGTGTCGGCCCTGCTGGATCGGCTGCGCTCGATCCGGGCGAACGACCTGGCCCGGCTGTTGCAGTCCGCGGAGGACGCCCGGCGCAACGCCGGCGGGTGGTCCCCGGCGGTGCACTCGGCGTCCTGGGCGGCGTACCTGTCCGACCGGGTCCGGACCGCCGCAGCCGCCCAGATGCTGCTCGTGCAGGCCATCGACACGGCGGCGATTCCGCTGGCCGATCGCGCGGGCGGGGTCTGGAACATGCTCAGCGGCGCGGTGCAGGCCCTCGTGGTCCGGGACCTGCTGGACACCGCCACGGCTCACCGGCTGCTCGCGCCGGTGGTCGCGGCGCTCGGCCCGGCGTGGCTCGGGTGAAGGGCGCGGTGACTTCATGATCAAAGTCCTGGTCGTCGACGACTCCGTGGTCGTCCGCCGGCTCATCGTGGACTCGCTGACCGGCGCGCCCGGCATCGAGGTGGTCGGCACCGCCGCCAACGGCCTGCTGGCCCAGGCGAAGATCGACCAGCTCAAGCCGGACGCGGTCACCATGGACATCGAGATGCCGCAGATGAACGGCATCGAAGCCGTGCGGGAGCTGCGCAAGCGGCACAAGCAGCTGCCGGTGATCATGTTCAGCACGCTGTCGGCCGCCGGGGCGAGCGCGACGCTGGAGGCGCTGTCCGCCGGCGCCACCGACTACGTGACGAAGCCGAGCAACGTCGGGTCGATCGCGGAGTCCATTGCGGCTGTGCGCGAGCAGCTCGTACCGAAGATCCATGCGCTGGCCGGCCGCCGCCCGCCACCGGGCCCACCGGCCCGGC
>NZ_JBEZGQ010000167.1:0-11808 GCF_040650095.1 Actinoplanes sp. NPDC048791
CCGCGGCCAGCGGCTCGCCGCCGGCGACGTCGGCGGCGGCCGCCAGAGCGGCAGACCCTTCGGCGGTACGCAGGGCAGCGAGCAGTTCGAGGTCCACGGCGAGTCATTCTGCTAGGAGGTGACGTGCTGGCACTCTGGTTGACGGAGTGCTAGTTCCGGCATAATCTCCGATTAGCACTCTCAACCTGAGGGTGCCAGCGCGCGCCCCATCCGGGATGCGCGCCTGCACCAGGCGGACCGGCACCCGCGACGACGGCCCCGCCCGGTGGCATGAGGCATCAGCCCGGCCTGTCCACTGGCCGGCGACAACACCTGTACCCAGGAGGGTATGCCCGTGACTACCGCGACAAAGGTTGCGATCAAGCCGCTCGAGGACCGCATCGTGGTCCAGGCGAACGAGGCCGAGACCACGACGGCGTCGGGCATCGTGATCCCCGACACCGCCAAGGAGAAGCCGCAGGAGGGCACCGTCCTCGCCGTCGGCCCCGGCCGGATCGACGACAAGGGCAACCGCGTTCCGATCGACGTGCAGGTCGGCGACACCGTTCTGTACTCGAAGTACGGCGGCACCGAGGTCAAGTACGCCGGCGAGGAGTACCTGGTGCTCTCCGCCCGCGACGTCCTCGCGGTCATCGAGAAGTAAGACCTAACCGACAGTGCTGACCGCCCTGGCCCGGCTCTCCGGTCCAGGGCGCCGGTGCGTTGAAGGGACCATAAATGGCGAAGATCCTCAGTTTCTCTGACGACGCCCGGCACCTGCTGGAGCACGGCGTCAACACGCTCGCCGACACGGTCAAGGTCACCCTCGGGCCGCGCGGCCGCAACGTCGTCCTCGACAAGAAGTTCGGCGCTCCCACGATCACCAACGACGGTGTCACCATCGCCAAGGAGATCGAGCTCAGCGACCCGTACGAGAACCTCGGCGCGCAGCTGGTCAAGGAGGTGGCGACCAAGACCAACGACGTCGCCGGCGACGGGACCACCACCGCCACCGTGCTCGCCCAGGCGCTGGTCAAGGAAGGCCTGCGCAACGTGACCGCGGGCGCCAACCCGATCGCGCTCAAGCGCGGCATGGACCTGGCCGCCGAGGCCGTCTCCAAGGCCCTGCTGGAGAAGGCGGTCGAGGTCGGCGACCACAAGGCGATCGCCAACGTCGCCACCATCTCGGCCCAGGACGCCACCATCGGCGAGCTCATCGCCGAGGCGATGGACCGGGTCGGCCGCGACGGTGTCATCACCGTCGAGGAGGGCTCCGCGCTGAGCACCGAGCTCGACGTCACCGAAGGTCTCCAGTTCGACAAGGGCTTCATCTCCCCGAACTTCGTGACCGACGCCGAGTCGCAGGAGGCCGTCCTCGAGGACGCGTACCTGCTCATCACCACCCAGAAGATCTCCAGCGTCGAGGAGATGCTGCCGCTGCTGGAGAAGGTCCTGCAGGGCGGCAAGCCGCTGCTCATCGTGGCCGAGGACGTCGACGGCCAGGCGCTGAGCACCCTCGTGGTGAACGCCCTGCGCAAGACCTTCAAGGTCGCCGCCGTGAAGGCGCCCGGCTTCGGGGACCGCCGCAAGGCGATGCTGCAGGACCTGGCCATCGCGACCGGTGGCGAGCTCATCGCCCCCGAGCTCGGCTACAAGCTCGACCAGGTCACCCTCGACATGCTGGGCACCGCCCGGCGCGTCGTGGTCGACAAGGAGAACACGACCATCGTCGACGGTGGCGGCCGCAAGGCCGAGATCGACGACCGGGTCGCGCAGATCCGCAAGGAGATCGAGGCCTCGGACTCCGACTGGGACCGCGAGAAGCTCTCGGAGCGGCTGGCCAAGCTCTCCGGCGGCATCGCCGTCATCAAGGTCGGCGCCGCGACCGAGGTCGAGATGAAGGAGCGCAAGCACCGCATCGAGGACGCCATCGCGGCGACCAAGGCTGCGGTCGAGGAGGGCACCGTCCCCGGCGGCGGCGCCGCCCTGGCGCAGATCGCCTCGGTGCTCGACGACAACCTCGGCCTCACCGGCGAGGAGGCGATCGGCGTGCAGATCGTCCGCAAGTCGCTCAAGGAGCCGCTGCGCTGGATCGCGCAGAACGCCGGCCACGACGGCTACGTCGTGGTGGGCAAGTCCGCCGAGCTCGGCTGGGGCCACGGCCTCAACGCGGCCACCGACGAGTACGTCGACCTGGTCGCGGCCGGCATCATCGACCCGGTCAAGGTGACCCGCAACGCGGTCTCCAACGCCGTGTCGATCGCGGCGCTGCTGCTCACCACGGAGAGCCTCGTGGTCGAGAAGCCGGCCGAGCCGGAGCCGGCCGCTGCGGGTGGTGGCCACGGCCACAGCCACGGCGGGCACGGGCACCAGCACGGCCCGGGCTTCTGATCCGATTTCTGATTCGTCAGAGCAAAAGGGCGCGTCGCGTTTCAGCGGCGCGCCCTTTGTCGTGTGTGATGCGGGATTCGGGGAAAGAGGCGCGGATGATCGTGGTGGTGGAGGGGCCGACCGCGGCGGGCAAGACGTCGTGGTGCCGGCGGTACGTCGGCCGGTACGTCGCCGAGTACGCCGCGACCGGCCGGGAGCCCACCGACGCGGTGGCGCTGGCCCGGCACTGGGCCCGGGTCAGCATGCGGCGCTGGGCCGAGGCCGTCGACCTGGAACGCGCCGACGGGGTGGCGTTCTGCGACACCGACCCGGTCAAGCTGCACTACGCGTGGGGGATGGCGGCCCTCGGCCTGGCCCCGCGCGCGCAGTTCGACCGGGAGCTGACAGTGACCCGCGAGGCGTTCCGGGCCGGCCGGCTCGGCTTCGCCGACGCGGTGCTGGTCGGGCTGCCGGAGGTCGAGACGCTGCAACGCCGGCGGGACACGGACGAGACCCGGCGGCGGCGCAATTTCGCGGCGCACGTCCAGCTGCGGGAGCCGCTGCAACAGTGGTACGCGGCTCTGGAGCGCCTCGATCCGGGCCGGGTGATCTGGGAACTGCCGGCCGAAGGCGTGCCGAAGCTGCCGGAGCCGCGCGCCGAGCGGTGCGCGGTGTCTCTGCTCGATGATCTGGTGGCCGCGCTGCCACCGCTGCGGCCGGCGGCCGTCATCGAAACGTAAGACCTGAGGCCCGGGTACGCGGGGCCGCCGGGTGGAGGATGGAGACGTGAAACTCTCCTTGCGGGCCGCGCTGGCCGGGGTCGCGGCGGCCGGTGTGGCCCTCGGCGTCGCCGAGCTGATCGCCGTCTTCACCGGTCCGCTGTCGTCACCGCTGTTCGCGGTGGGCGGCGTGGTGGTCAACAACGTGCCCGCGCCGGTCAAGGACACGGGGATCGCGATCTTCGGCACGCATGACAAGACCGCGCTGATCACCGGCACGGCGATCCTGCTGGGGGTTTACGCCGCTCTGCTGGGCGTGCTGGCTCTGCGCCGGCGGGTGGTCGCGGTGGTGGGCATCGCGTTGTTCGCGGTGATCGGGGTGGTCGCGGCGCTGACCCGGAACGATGCCGGGGTTTCGGCTGCGCTGCCGACGCTGGTCGGGGCGGTGGCGGCGTTCTTCGCTCTTCGTTACCTGCTGGGGGCAGCAGTCGAGGCGGAGCCTGATGCGGTGGTCGCTACCCCGACAGGTGGTTCTTCAGCGGCCGCGTCTGCGCCCTCCGGTTCAGGTCTTGCTGGTTCCGGGCCTGCGGGGCCCGGGTCCGCCGGTTCCGTGCCGCCCGGTTCCGCGACTGCGGAGTCCGGGCCCGTCGGATCCGCGCTGGTGGGTTCCGCATCCTCCGGGTCCGTGTCCTCCGATTCCCTGCGCGCCGGCTCTGGGATCGCTTCCGGTTCCGGGGGCGCCGGCGGTCGGCCGGCGGCGCTTGCCACCGCCTCGGCTGATGCTGATCGGCTTGCGCGGCCGCCGGTGTCGCCGAGTGCCTACCGGGAGGACGGCCGCCGGCGCTTCCTCATCGGGCTCGGCACCGCTGCCGGCATCACCGCAGTCGGTGGTGTGGGCGGCAGGCTGCTGACCTCCCGCCGCGCGGTGACCTCCGCCCGCAACGCGGTCGTGCTGCCCGCGGCGTCGGCCGCCGGACCCGTCCCGGCCGGTGCCCAGGTCGACGGCGTGACCGCCTACGTGACCTCGAACGACGACTTCTACCGGATCGACACCGCGCTGTACCCACCCCAGATCGACCCGTCGACCTGGGAGCTGCGCATCCACGGCATGGTGCGCAACCCGATCACCATCACCTGGGAGCAGCTGCTGAAGCGGCCGATGGTGCAGCGCTACGTGACGCTCGCCTGCGTCTCCAACGAGGTCGGCGGCGACCTCATCGGCAACGCGCTGTGGCTCGGCACCCCGATCAAGGAGCTGCTCGATGAGGCCCAGCCGCTGCCCGGCGCCGACCAGGTGGTGCAGCGTTCGAGCGACGGCTGGACCTGTGGCACCCCGACGGCCGTGCTCCGGGACGGCCGCGACGCCCTGCTCGCGGTCGGCATGAACGGGGAGCCGCTACCCGTGCGGCACGGGTTCCCGGTGCGCATGGTCGTCCCGGGACTGTACGGCTACGTCTCCGCCTGCAAGTGGATCACCGAGATCGAGTTGACCCGGTTCTCGGACTTCGACGCGTACTGGGTGCCGCGGGGCTGGTCGGCGCTCGGCCCGATCAAGACCGAGTCACGCATCGACACACCGCGTGACGGCGCCAAGCGCGACGCGGGGCCGGTCACGGTGGCCGGGGTGGCGTGGGCCCAGCACCGCGGGATCACCAAGGTCGAGGTTCAGGTCGACAACGGTCCATGGGCCACCGCCACGCTCGCCCCGGTCGTCTCGGTCGACACGTGGGTGCAGTGGTCGTACTCGTGGCCCGCCACCGCGGGCAAGCACACTCTGCGGGTCCGGGCAACCGACAAGGATGGTCAGACTCAGACCAGCACGCCCGCCCCGCCCGCGCCGGACGGGGCCACCGGGTGGCACTCCGTGCAGGTCACGGTCGGCTGAATCGAGTCACGCGAAAGCCGCACTTTCGGTCCGACGACACAGTCAAGTTCGCTCATACGGTGGCTTGTATGTCCACCGACGCGGCTCACACGCCGCAGAACACGCCGACGCGGCTCCCCGCAGGGAACCGCGTCGTCACTTGTGTGGTGATGCCGCGCTCGGTCCGGCGTCAGGCCGCCGGTGCCTGCCGTTGTGCCGGCACCGTCGACTTGTGGGGCCGGCCCAGGCGGGCTTCGAGCCGAACCAGGTCGACCCGTCCGTGAGTCCGATCGGCAAGGTCCTCCCAGCCGACCGCGAGCAGCCGCAGCCGCTCCGCTTCGCTGAAACCTCCCCAGACGCCGTACGGCTCACGGACAGCCAGCGCGTGAGCAGCGCACTCCGCCCGGACCGGGCAGGCTCCGCACATCGTCTTGGCCTTGGCCTCACGACGATTGCGGGAAGAGCCACGCTCACCGTCCGGGTGGAAGAACTGGGCGCTGTCGCGCCCCCTGCACAGGCCGAGTCGTTGCCAGTCCCAAAGATCGGCGATGGGCCCGGGCAGTCTGCGAACGTTCGACATCAACACCCTCCTCCCGCGCGGCACCGCGGAGTGCTGTCATGAGGGGCCTGGCTCAGGCCTGCCGCCGGTGTACCCCGGTGCAGGCTTCGTCACACACGACTTGTCGATGTCTTCGTCGGCCGTATCCCATCGGTGCGGCAAGCCGTACCGATGTTTCCTATTTTTTCCATCTAAAGCGCGTAATGCTGCGGCCGTTGCGTGATCTCCTCTGAGAGAGAAGGAGGATCACTGTGCGTACCGTCCTCGTGTGCGTCCGAACCCCACTAGCGGCCCAGACCGTCGCCTCCACAGCGGCCCGGCTCGGCATGACCGGGGTCGTGCGGACGGCGGTCAGCGAGACCGAGGCCATGATCCGACTGGCTGAAAGGCCGGCCGAGGTCGTACTGGCCGACACCGCCGTGACCCGTCCCGACAGCGTTGGTTTCACCCGGCGCGTCCTCGCCCGTGCCCCACAGGCGCAGGTCGTCCTCTTCGGCGCCGAAGACCCCCGGGTCGCGGCGGCAGCCGTAGCCGCCGGCGCCCGCGGCGTCATCCGCGGCGTCGAACACGACCTGGTCAGTGTGGTCGCCAAGGCGTTGCTGCTCCTCCTGCTACCGGTACGCCCGCAGGGCATGCCGATCAACGGCGCGAACGCCCAACCGGCCGCGGTCGGCGGGGCGGGCCGCAACAACAACTCGGCCACGGCCCGCGGTCTGCACCGCGACGGGCTGGCCATGGCCGGCACACCGAACGCGGCCGGCATCCCGGCGATGCTGCCGAACTCCCCGATGGTCCCGGCCCAGCGCGGCGACGGATCGGACATCGACCCGGCAACGGGCCGCCCGATGGTCTGGCCCGGCAACGACACGGGCCGCACCGACGCCCCGACGGGCCGGCGACTCACGCTCACCGAGCGCGAACTGCAGGTACTGAGGGGCATGGCCGACGGAAAGAGCAACGCGGAGATCGGCCGGGAGTTGTTCGTCTCGGAAGACACGGTCAAGACCCACGCGCGGCGACTGTTCCGCAAGCTCGGCGCCCGCGACCGCGCCCACGCGGTAGCGGCCGGCTTTCGGGCCGGCCTGGTCGCCTGACCGAGCCGCAAGACGACCCGCCCGGCCCGACCACCGGCTCGCGGCCGGGCCGGGTCGGGCCGGGCGGAGCTGAACCGGCGACCGGGCCGGTCGGAATTCGCTGGCTGGGCTGATCGGAGCTGTACCGGCGACCGGGCCGGATGGCTCGGATTGGCGGTTGGGCCGGTTGGGCTGATCAGAGCTGGGCCGGCGATTTAGCTGATCGAGGGCTGGACGGGCGATTGGGCCGGCCTGGCCGGTCTTGCTGGCCTGGCCGAGGTCACCAGGTCAGCCTTGCTGATTCGAGCGAGGCCGGTCATACCGCTGCCTCAGCTGGTTGCTCCCGGCCGGCCCCGACCATCTACTCCCGGCTCACCTACCCGGGGCCGAGTCAACCGCGGTCAGCTGCCCCATCGAGGTAGTGACCGCAACCAAAGTCGCGCTTCGCCCGTCGGTGTCGAGGGTGCCAAAACAGGCTAGGCGCCCTTTGCCGTGGCCTGTTTTGGTGCACTCGACACCGACCGCCCTTGGGGCGAAGTGCCAGCCGAGCGAAGCGAGGCCATCAGCTGGGTTCGTCGTCTGTGCCTTCGGTCAACGTGTCGTGCACGCCGTCCGCGTAGCCCCGGGCGTACTCCCACGTCACGTAGTGGTCCGGGTCCGGGTCGTAGGCCGGCTCGTGCACCCGGGGCCGCCCGCTGCTCAGCAGGTGCCGGAGGTTCCCTCGCAGCAGGTCCCAGTCGAAGTAGTGCGGCTCGTGGCAGTCCTCACACTCGATCACCAGCCCCCGGATCCCGGTCGGGCTCAGCAGGGCCTGGTAGATCTCCAGGTCGGAGAGGTCCTCGAGGACGTCTTGCCGCTCGGCCTCGGTCAGCGGGTCGTTCTCGGCGTCCTCGGTGAGGTCGTCGAGTCCGGCGGCCGGATCGGCGGGGTCGCCGTTGAACGGGTCGATCGGCTCTTCTTGCACGGTGTCTACCGTACCCATGTAGAGGCGGTGTGTGCTGGCCCGCACGCGCTGTCCGCCCTTCAGAGCCCCTCACCTGGATGGGTAGGATGAAACACTCCGCCTCTTGCTAGGGATGATCAGTGGATAACGAGTCCGCCCGCACGGTGCCCCTGGGTCTCACCTTCGACGACGTGCTGCTGCAGCCAGGCGAATCCGATGTCGTGCCGAGCCGGGTCAACACGATCACCCGGATGACGCGCAACGTCGAGCTCTCCATTCCGCTGCTCTCCAGCGCCATGGACACCGTCACCGAGGCGCGGATGGCCATCGCCATGGCGCGGCAGGGCGGCATCGGTGTGCTGCACCGCAACCTCTCTCTCGAGGATCAGGCTTCGCAGGTCGATCTGGTCAAGCGGTCCGAGTCCGGCATGATCACCAATCCGGTCACCTGCAGCCCCGACGACACCCTGCGGGAGGTCGACGCCCTCTGCGGGCGTTACCGGATCTCCGGGCTGCCCGTCGTCGACGCCGAGGGTGTGCTGGTCGGCATCGTCACCAACCGGGACATGCGGTTCGTCACCGACCACGGCGTCAAGGTGCGCGAGGTCATGACCAAGATGCCGCTCATCTCCGCGCCGGTCGGGGTCAGCAAGGACGAGGCGCTCGCCCTCCTCCAGCGGCACAAGGTGGAGAAGCTGCCGCTGGTCGACGACTTCGGCCGGCTTCGTGGGCTGATCACGGTCAAGGACTTCACCAAGAGCGAGCAGTATCCGAACGCCGCCAAGGACCCGCAGGGCCGGCTCCGGGTCGCCGCCGCCGTCGGGGTCGGTGACGACGCCTACAAGCGGGCGCGCGCCCTGATCGACGCCGGTGTCGACGTCGTCATCGTGGACACCGCGCACGGGCACCAGCGTGCGGTCCTCGAGATGGTCGCCCGGCTCAAGAAGGACACCACCACCGACATCGTGGGCGGCAACATCGCGACGTACGCGGGCGCCAAGGCCCTGGTCGAGGCCGGCGCCGACGCGGTCAAGGTGGGTGTGGGTCCCGGCGCCATCTGCACCACCCGGATCGTCGCGGGGGTCGGCGTGCCGCAGATCACCGCCGTGATGGAGGCCTCGCGGGCCTGCCGTCCGGCGGGCGTCCCGGTCATCGCCGACGGCGGCATCCAGTATTCCGGTGACATCGCCAAGGCCATCGTGGCCGGCGCCGACACCGTCATGCTCGGCGGTCTGCTGGCCGGCTCCGAGGAGAGCCCCGGCGACCTGATCTTCATCAACGGCAAGCAGTTCAAGACCTACCGGGGGATGGGCTCGCTGGGCGCCATGCAGTCCCGCGGCCAGGCCAAGTCCTACTCCAAGGACCGCTACTTCCAGCAGGACGTCAACGAGGACAAGCTGGTGCCGGAAGGCGTCGAGGGCCAGGTGCCGTACCGTGGCCCGCTCTCCCGGGTCGCCCACCAGCTGATCGGCGGTCTGCGCGCGGCGATGGGTTACGTCGGCGCTGAGACCATCCCGGACTTGCAGGACAAGGGCCAGCTCATCAGGATTACCGCTGCGGGTCTCAAGGAGAGCCACCCGCACGACATCCAGATGACCGTCGAGGCTCCCAACTACCACTCCCGCTGATCCACTCCCTTAAGAAGGTATTCCGACATGCGTGACGTGGTGGAGATCGGTCTCGGCAAGACCGCCCAGCGCGGGTACCACCTGGACGACATCGCCATCGTCCCGAGCCGGCGGACCCGGGACGTGGACGACGTGTCCACGGACTGGAAGGTCGACGCGTACCCGTTCAAGATCCCCTGCGTCGCGCACCCGTCGGACGCCACGATGAGCCCGCAGTCGGCGGTCGCCCTGGGCCGCCTCGGCGGCCTGGGCGTGCTCAACGCCGAGGGCCTGTGGACCCGCTACGAGGACCCGACCAAGATCCTCGAGGAGCTCGCCGGGCTCGACGAGGAGGCGGACGCGACCAAGCGCCTCCAGGAGGTCTACTCGGAGCCGATCCGGCCCGAGCTGATCGCCGAGCGCGTGCGCACCATGCGCGAGGGCGGCGTGACCGTGGCCGTCCGGGTGTCGCCGCAGCACACCCTCGCGCTGGCCCCGGTGATCCTCGACGCGGGGGTCGACCTGCTCGTCATCCAGGGCACCCTGGTCTCCGCCGAGCACGTCTCCACCACCGACGAGCCGCTGAACCTCAAGGAGTTCATCGCCGACCTCGACCTGCCGGTCATCGTCGGCGGCTGCACGGACTACAAGACCGCGCTGCACCTGATGCGCACCGGCGCGGCCGGCGTCATCGTCGGCATCGGCGCGGACGAGTGGTCCACGACGGACACGGTGCTCGGCATCCGCGTCCCGATGGCCAGCGCGATCGCCGACGCTGCCGCCGCCCGCCGTGACTACCTGGACGAGACCGGCGGCCGCTACGTGCATCTCATCGCCGACGGCGGCATCCAGACCTCCGGTGACATCGCCAAGGCGATCGGCTGCGGCGCGGACGCGGTCATGCTCGGCGAGCCGCTGTCGCTGGCCGAGGGCGCCCCGGCCGGCGGCGCGTGGTGGCACTCGGCGGCGAGCCACCCGAGCCTGCCGCGTGGCGGTTTCTGCATCGCCGGCGAGCCCGACGGCACCCTCGAGGAGCTGCTGTACGGCCCGGCCGACCGGCCCGACGGCCAGCTCAACCTCTTCGGTGGCCTGCGCCGGGCGATGGCCAAGTGCGGCTACCACGACGTCAAGGAATTCCAGAAGGTCGGCCTGGTCCTGGACCGCTGAGACAGGCGTCGCCGGGGGAGCGCGGCTTCGCCGCGCTTTCGCCGGTGGCACGTAACGTCGTTGCTGTGATGCAGCGAGGGCGTACCCGCAGGACAGCAACCGCTTTGGCCGTGGTGACGGCGCTGGCCGTCGCCGGGTGCACTGCCGAGGACAAGACTCCGCAGGCGGCGCAGTCGCCGTCCGTACCGCCGAGTTTCGCGCCCGGCGCCGAGGGTGCCGGCGACGCCTACTTCCCCAAGTACGGCAACGGCGGCTACGACGTCGCTGGGTACGACCTGAAGCTCAACTATGCGCCCGCCTCGGGACAGCTCGGCGGCACGGCGACCATCACCGCCACCGCCACCCAGGACCTGTCGGCGTTCCACCTGGACCTGGCCCGGCTGACGGTCGCCGAGGTGACTGTGGACGGACAGCCCGCCACCAGCAAGGCCGACGGCAACGAGCTCGTCGTGACCCCGGCCGCCGGGATCGTCAAGGGCAAGACCTTCACCGTCGTCGTCGACTACAGCGGCAAGCCGCAGCCGCTGAAGAACGAGGCGCTCGGCGTCGGCGGGTGGTTGCGGACCAAGGACGGCGCCTTCGCCCTGGGGCAGCCCGAGTCCGCCAGCACCTGGTTCCCGGTCAACGACCATCCCTCCGACAAGGCCACCTTCGCGCTGGCCATGACCGTGCCCGACGGCGTCGATGTGCTCAGCAACGGTGTGCCCGGCGAGCGGGCCACCAGCGCCGGCAAGACCACCTGGCGCTGGACGGAGAGCAAGCCGCTGGCCAGCTACCTCGCGTTCGTGGTGATCGGGCAGTACCGGGTGCAGAGCACCACCCACGATGGCAGGCCGATGGTCATCGCGCTGCCCGACTCGTTGCCGGCCAGCAGCAACGCCGCCCGTGCGCTGGCCCGCACCGGTGCTGTCACGGACTTCCTCGCCACTCAGTTCGGGCCGTACCCGTTCGATGCCAACGGTGGGGTGGTCCTCGACGACGACCGGGTCGGGTACGCGCTGGAGACCCAGTCCCGCCCGGTCTACGGCAACACGTTCTTCGTGGGCGAACCCAACACCACCGTGGTCGTCCACGAGCTGGCCCACCAGTGGTACGGGGACAGCGTCGCCCTCTCCCGCTGGCAGGACATCTGGCTCAACGAGGGCTTCGCCACGTACGCGGAATGGCTCTGGCAGGAGCACGAGGGCGAGCGGACCGCCCAGCAGTCGTTCGATCGGGCCTACTCAGGATTCGACTGGTCGGTGCCGACCGGTGACCCGGGCCCAGACCGGCTCTTCAGCGACGCCGTCTACCAGCGCGGCGGGATGACCGTGCACGCGCTGCGCCGCACGATCGGCGATCCGGCCTTCTTCGCCCTGCTCAAGTCGTGGCCGGCCGAGCACCGCGACGGCAACGCCACCACCGAGGAGTTCATCGCGGCGGCCGAGCAGGCCGCCGGCGGCAAGGACCTCGGGGCGCTCTTCGACGCGTGGCTCTTCGGCAAGCAAAAGCCGCCGCAGCCTTAGGGGGTGTCTCGTGGGTCATGAC
>NZ_JBEZGQ010000168.1:0-11792 GCF_040650095.1 Actinoplanes sp. NPDC048791
GGGCCGGCGGCCGCACCGGTCAGCGGGGCCGGTCGGGGAGCAGGCGTTCCTCGAAGTCGAGCTCGCGTTCCAGCACCCGCAGACCCTCGTCGGAGAGCCGGTCCGCGTCCCGCCAGCGCAGCAGCTCCTCCCGCTGGGCGTCGATCACCGCCCGGCGCACCCGCAGCCCGGCCTCGTACTGCGGGGACACCGGCACCTCGTCCGAGTCGGACTGGTCGAGCAGGTCCAGCCGGCGGCGGTAGCGCTCCATCCGGGAGCCGAGCTGCTTGCGTACCGTTTCGATGGCGTGGTCCTCGATGTCGTCGTGCTTCTCGTGGTCGATCTCGTCGAGCCGGTCCAGGGCCGCCTGCACCGACGCCGAGCGGGCCTCGTTGCGCAGCCGTACCTTGTCGGCCTCGTTGGCGCGCAGCCCGAGCAGCCGCACCAGCGGGGCGAAAGTGACGCCCTGGCCGACCAGCGTCACCAGCACCACGACGAAGGCGCAGAACAGCAGCAGGTCCCGGTCCGGGAACGGCGAGCCGTCGCGCAGCGTGAGCGGCACGGTGAAGATCGCCGCCAGGGTGATGACTCCGCGGGTGCCGGCCCAGCTCAGCGCCGTGATCTCCTTGCCGTTGAGCCGGCGTTCCCGTTCCTTGCCGCGCTGTTCGGTCTCGTCGCTGGTGCCGCCGAGGCGGGTGTGCAGCGAGATCGGCAGCATTTGGGTGAGCACCAGGAACAGCGGGCGCAGCAGCAGCACCACGCCGACGGAGATGGACACCGCGATGACGATCGTCGAGGTCTCGTACTGCGACAGGCCCCGGACCACGGCCGGCAGCTGCTGGCCGATCATCAGGAAGACCAGTCCCTCCAGCAGGAAGTCGACCAGCCGCCAGACCGCGCTGACCTGCAGCCGGCTCGCGCCCGAGCTCATCCTGGGCATGTCGTGCCCGACGATCAGCCCGGCCACCACCACGGCCAGCACACCGGAGACGTGCACCCGCTCAGCCAGCAGGTACGCCACGAACGGCGTGCCGAGCGAGATGGCGTTGGCGATCAGCGGGTCCTGCATGAGCCGGCGGGCGGCCCGGACCGCGTAGGCGACCAGGATCCCGGCGATGACCCCGCCGACCGCCATGATGACGAACTCGCCCACCGCGGACGTGATGGAGAAGCTGCCGTTGGAGGCGGCGGCCAGCGCGACGCTGAGCAGGGTCAGCGCGGTGGCGTCGTTGAGCAGGCCCTCACCCTGGATCAGGGTGACGATGTTGCGGGGCAGGCCGATCCGTTTGCCGATCGCGAGCGCGGCCACCGGATCGGGCGGCGCCACCGCGGCGCCCACCGCGACCCCGGCGGCGAGGGTGGCGCCGGCCACGAACAGGCTGAAGCCGTAGCCGATGAGCACGGCGGTGAGCAACACCAGCACCACGGAGAGGCTGATCACAGTGCGCAGGTTGCGCCGGATGTCGACCAGTGAGGAGTCCAGCGCCGCGTTGTAGAGCAGCGGCGGCAGTATGAGAGTCAGGACCAGGTGGGGGTCCAGCTCGATGTTGGGACCGGGCAGGACGGCGTAAAGGATCCCGGTGACGGTCAGGAGGGCGGCGGCGGGCAGTCCGGTCTTGCCGGCGACCCAGCGCATCGCGACCACCACGGCGACACCGGCCAGGATGAACAGCAACGTCGTCTCGACTTTCACCCGGCACATTCTCCCGGACGACGGCCGATCGCGCGCTCATGATCGACGGTGGCCCGGGTCTCCCGGCGAGCGGAGAGACCCGGGCCGTCGATCGGTCAGTACCGGTAGTGGTCCGGCTTGTACGGGCCCTCGACGTCGATGCCGAGGTATTCCGCCTGCTTCTTGGTCAGCGTGGTGAGCCGGACGCCGAGCGCGTCCAGGTGCAGCCGCGCGACCTTCTCGTCCAGGTGCTTCGGCAGCACGTAGACCTGCTTGTCGTACGCCTCCGGCTTGGTCCAGAGCTCGATCTGGGCCATCACCTGGTTGGTGAAGGAGTTCGACATCACGAAGCTCGGGTGCCCGGTCGCGTTGCCCAGGTTCATCAGGCGGCCCTCGGAGAGCACGATCACCGCGTGACCGTCCGGGAAGCGCCACTCGTGGACCTGCGGCTTGATCTCGACCTTCTCGATGCCCGGGACCTTGGCCAGGCCGGCCATGTCGATCTCGTCGTCGAAGTGACCGACGTTGCCGACGATCGCGTTGTGCTTCATCTGCGCCATGTGCTCGGGCGTGATGATGTCCTGGCCACCGGTGGTGGTGATGAAGATGTCGGCCTCGGCGACGACGTCCTCGATCCGGGCGACCTGCATGCCGTCCATGGCCGCCTGCAGCGCGCAGATCGGGTCGATCTCGGTGACGACGACCCGGGCACCCTGGCCGCGCAGCGTCTCGGCCGAGCCCTTGCCGACGTCGCCGTAGCCGCAGACGACGGCGAGCTTGCCGCCGAGCATGACGTCGGTGGCCCGGTTCAGGCCGTCGACCAGCGAGTGCCGGATGCCGTACTTGTTGTCGAACTTGCTCTTGGTGACCGAGTCGTTGACGTTGATCGCCGGGAAGAGCAGCTCGCCGGTCTTGGCGAACTTGTAGAGCCGGGCGACGCCGGTGGTGGTCTCCTCGGTGACGCCCTTGATCCCGTCGGCGATCTTGGTGAACCGCTGGGAGTCCGACGCCAGGCTGCGGCGCAGGGTGTCGAGGATGATCGTGTATTCGTGGCTGTCCTCGGCGGTGGTCGCCGGGACCGCGCCGGCCAGCTCGAACTCCCGGCCCTTGTGCACGAGCAGGGTGGCGTCGCCACCGTCGTCGAGGATCATGTTGGGGCCGAGGCCGTCACCGAAGGTGAACAGCTGCTCGGTGCACCACCAGTACTCCTCCAGCGTCTCGCCCTTCCAGGCGAAGACCGGGGTGCCGGTGGGCGCCTCGACCGTGCCCTCGGGGCCCACGACGACGGCCGCGGCGGCCTCGTCCTGGGTCGAGAAGATGTTGCAGGAGACCCAGCGGACGTCGGCGCCGAGAGCCACGAGGGTCTCGATCAGCACGGCCGTCTGAATGGTCATGTGCAGCGAGCCGGCGATGCGCGCGCCGCGCAGCGGCTTGGTGTCGGCGTACTCGGCGCGGATCGACATCAGGCCCGGCATCTCGTGCTCGGCCAGACGCATCTGGTGGCGGCCGAACGCGGCCAGCGACAGGTCGGCAACGGCGAAGTCGAGGCCGTTGCGCTGCTGGAGACGATTGTTCATGAAGAAGGGCACCCCCCTCATCGGGAGGCGCCCTTGCGTCTGTGACCCGAGGGGCCGAGCGTGGCGGATGTCCGTGGACTCCGTCGCAGCGCCTCTCGACCCGGGGCTCGCGCCGCTTTCGGGCGCTCGTTCCACCATAGCGTCCGAGCCCCAAGATCGCTGCTGGGCCGGGATTCCTCAGACCCGGCGTTCCTGCTGGTCAAGCAGGGCCTTGGTAAATTGTGGCGTGTCCCACTCTTCGGTCAGGGCCTGCCGGAGCAGCTCCGCCTGGGTCGGCGGGGCCAGCCCGCCGATCGGCTGGTCACGGTCCAGATTCGTGGGGAACGCGTAGCCCTCGGCCGCCGCCGCGACCACGTTCGCCACGTTCCCGGTGAAGCCGCGCAGCACCGGGTAGAGCGCGTGGCACATGGCGGTCCGGTCCACGGTCTCCATGGCCCGGCCGAACGCCGAGGACACCTGCAGCAGGTTCGCCATCCGGCGCACGTCCGCGCTGCGGTTGGTGCCCGCACCGTGGAACAGCGCCGGGTTGAAGAACACCGCGTCGCCCTTCTCCAGCGGCAGCTGCACGTAGTTGGCCTCGAAGTAGGCGGTGAACTCGGCCAGGTGGAAGGCGACGTAGCCGGGCGGGTACTTCTGCGAGTGCGGCAGGTACAGCGTCGGGCCGGTCTCCACCGGCATGTCGACGTGCGCGACCGCACCCTGCAACGTCAGCGCGGGGGAGAGCTGATGAATGTGCGCCGGATAGCTCTCGGCCTGCTCCCGGCTCATGAAGCCGAGGTGGTAGTCGCGGTGCGCCACCTGGGCCTGTCCGCCCGGGTTCACCACGTTGATCTGGGAGGTGACCTGGTAGCCGCGGCCCAGCCAGGCCGACGAGACCAGCGCGAGGGCGTCGTTGGCGTAGTAGTCGGCGAACGCCGCCGGATCCCGCAGGGCGAACTTGTCGAGCGCGCCCCAGACCCGGTCGTTGGCGCCCGGCTTGGCGAAGTGGTCGCCGCCGACCACCCCGGCCGCCTTCTGCTCCTCGATCATCGCGGTGAAGACCCCGGAGGCGCGGTCCACCACAGCCGGGTCGAACGCGCCCCGGAAGACCACGATGCCTGGGCCATCGAGCAGTGCGCGGGCCAGCTCGGACTGCACCTCGCGGCGGTCGGCGGCGTGCACGTCCGGCTCGTAGATCAGCACGTTCTGCCGCACCTGGGCGGCGTGCGGGTAGTGGGCCCGGTCGGTCTCCTGCTCGACCAGGGTCCGGAAGTCGGCGAGGCGGCAGTCGGCCGCCGAGAACCAGGTAGTCATACGGGCAGGCTAGGCCCGACGACCACCTCGAAAGCCCTTGAGAACCCCTCAAAAAACCCTCATCGTGTACGGGGTGAAGCACCCGTACCGGATCCGCGAGATCGCCGCCCAGTCCGGGCTGAGCCCCGCCACGGTCGACCGGGTGCTGCACGCCCGGGGCGGGGTCCGGGCGAGCACGGTCCGCGAGGTCGAGCAGGCCATCGCCGACCTGGACCGGCAGCAGTCGCAGCTGCGCCTCGGCGGCCGTACGTTCATGGTCGACGTCGTCGTGCAGGCCCCGCAGCGGTTCTGCACCGCCGTGCGCGCCGCCCTCGAGGCCGAGCTGCCCGCGCTGCGTCCCGCCGTCATCCGGTCCCGTTTCCACTTCCTGGACAGCCCGGCGGTCGGCGACCTCGTCGGCGTGCTGGACCGGGTGATCCGCAAGGGCTCGCACGGCGTCATCCTCAAGGCCCCGGACGTGCCCGAGGTGGTGGCCGCGGTGACCCGGCTGACCGGGCGCGGCACGCCGGTCGTGACCCTGGTGACGGACCTGCCGACGAGCGCCCGGGCCGCGTACGTGGGCATCGACAACCGCGCGGCCGGTGCGACGGCTGCCTACCTGGTGCAGCAGTGGCTCGCGGACCGGGCCGGGGACGTGCTGGTGGTACGCGGGCACGGTTCGTTCCGGGGTGAGGACGAGCGGGAGATGGGTTTCCGGGCCGAGATGCGTGCGCGTAACGCGGGGCGCCGGCTGCTGGAGGTCGTGGACGAGGAGGACCGGGCTGACGCCGTACACATCGGCACCCGGGAGGTCCTCGCCGCGCACCCGGCGGTCCGCGCGGTCTATTCGCTCTATGCCGGCGCCGGCGGCAACGCCGCGGTGGTGAACGCCTTCGACCGGCAGCGGCGTCCCTACGACGTGTTCGTCGCGCACGACCTGGACGGGGAGAACACGGCGTTGCTGCGCGAGCGCCGGCTCTCCGCCGTGCTGCACCACGACCTGCGCCAGGACCTGCGTCGGGCCTGCCAGGTGGTGATGCAGGCGCAGGGCGCGCTGCCCGGGCCGGTGCGCTCGAACCCGTCGGCGATCCAGGTGATCACGCCGCACAACGCCCCGCCCGCGGAATTCTGAAGTTTTCTTCGTCCGGCTGTCCGGAACCGTGGTGCCCGTTCGTCACCGTGGTGAGATCACGAAGAAGAGGAGAGCCCCGAGATGAAGTTCATGATGTTCGTCTGCACCGACACCGAGCCCGAGACCGACGAGTCGCTGGTGCCCGACATCGAGGCCTGGGTGGCCGAGAACGACGCCGCCGGCCGGCGGGTGGAGGGCAGCGTGCTCGGCTCGCCCGCGGCGGCCACGACCGTCCGGGTACGCGGCGGTGACCTGCTCGTCTCCGACGGCCCGTTCGCCGAGACCAAGGAGGTCATCGTGGGCTTCGACATCCTGGAGTGCGCCGACCTGGACGAGGCGATCGAGGTCGCCCGTCAGCACCCGATGGCCTACAACGGCCGGCTGGAGCTGCGGCCGTTCGTGGACCTGGCCAGCTGAATGCCGGACCTCGGGCAGGCGGTTGCCGACGCGGGTGCGGACTCGTACCCCCGGATCGTCGCCGCGTTGATCCGGATCACCGGCGACTGGACCCTGGCCGAGGACTGCGCCCAGGAGGCGCTGGCGATGGCCCTCGAACGCTGGCCGCAGGACGGGGTGCCGGCGAACCCGGGCGGATGGCTGATGACGGTCGCGCGCAACCGTGCGCTGGACGTGCTGCGGCGCGCGACCGTCGAACGCCGCAAGCTCCAGGAACTGGCTCTGCTGACCGAGCCCGCCGGGCGGGAGGACGAGGACGGGGAGGAAGTCGTGGACGACCGGCTGCGGCTGATCTTCACCTGTTGCCATCCCGCGCTGGCGCTGGAGGCCCGGGTCGCGCTGACCCTGCGGACCATCGCCGGGGTGCCGACCGCGGACATCGCGAGCGCCTTCCTGGTCACCGAGTCGACCATGACGCGCCGGCTGACCCGGGCCAAGGCCAAGATCGCCACGGCCGCTATCCCGTACCGGGTGCCGGCCGGGGCGGCGCTGGCCGAGCGTCTGCCCGGCGTCCTGGCGGTGCTGTATCTGCTGTTCACGCGGGGTTATGACGCCGACGGCGAGCCGGCCTTCGCGGAGGAGGCGATCCGGCTGACCCGGCTGCTCGCCGAGCTGATGCCGGGGGAGCCGGAGATCACCGGGCTGCTGGCGTTGTGCCTGCTCCAGCACTCCCGGCGGGCCGCACGCCGCGACGACGACGGCAACCTGCGCACATTGGACCAGCAGGACCGGTCACTCTGGGACCACGCCGCCATCGCCGAGGCGCTCGCGCTGCTGCCGGCGACCACCGGCCCGTACGCGTTGCAGGCCCGCATCGCCGCCTGCCACGCCACGACGCCGACCGACTGGCCGGCCGTCGCCGCCCTCTACGACCAGTTGTTCTCGCTGCTGCCGACACCGGTGGTGGCACTCAACCGGGCGGTGGCCCACGGGTACGCGTACGAGCCGGCGGCCGGGCTGCGGCTGTTGGCCGAGGCCGGGGTCGGTGGGGCGCTGGACGGGTACCCGTACGCCATCGCCGCGGAGGCCGACCTGACCGCCCGGGCCGGGGACACCGGCCGGGCAGTGATGCTCTTCGAGCAGGCCGCCGCGGCCGCCCCGGCCGGACCTGTGCGACGGGCCCTGCTGACCCGCGCCGAGGAACTATCCCGAGACGAGGAACCATGACCACACCGACTGTCGAATACAACGGTGACTTCAGCGAGCCCGGCGCCCCGGCGGTGCCGTGGGCCGACGTCGAACGGGTGCTGACGACGTCGGAGATGTTCTTCCTGTCGACTGTCCGCGCCGACGGCCGCCCGCACGTCACCCCGCTGCCGGCGATCTGGGACCGCGGTGTGCTGCACATCTGCACCGGCGACCAGGAGCAGAAGGCGAAGAACCTGGCCCGCAACCCGGCCTGCGTGCTGTCCACCGGCACCAGCGCGCTGCACGGCGGGCTGGACGTGGTGGTCGAGGGCGTCGCCGTCCGGGTCACCGAGCCGGCCCGGCTGCGGGAGCTGGCGGCACTCTGGAAGTCCAAACTGGACTGGGACTTCGGGGTGGGCGAGGACGCGTTCCGGGACCCGGCCGGGCGCAACGGCCTGGTCTACGGGATCCGGCCCGCGAAGGTGCTCTCCTTCGGCAAGGGGCCGTACACGCAGACCAGGTACCGCTTCCCCTCAGCCGAGAATCTCGCGTAGCCGGTCGGCGCTGCGGCGTACGTCGGCCACCGGGCCCTCGCCGATCGGCTCGGCCCGCAGGATCGTGTCCTGCTCGAGCACCCACCAGCCGTCGTAGTCGTGGCGCCGCAGGGCCGCCGCGACCGCGGCGAAGTCCACGTCCCCGTCGCCGATCGGCCGGTACATGCCCGCGTCCACGGCGTCGGTGTAGGTGCGCTGCCCGGACCGGACCTGCGCGGCGATTCTGTCGTCGACGTCCTTGGCGTGCACGTGGGCGATCCGGTCACCGGCGGACCGGGCCAGCGCCACCGGATCGGTGCCGCCGATCAGCAGGTGCCCGGTGTCCAGGCAGAGCCCGATGCCGCTGCCGTCCAGGACCCGCTGCACCTCGGCGGTCTGCTCGACCATCGTGCCGACGTGCGGGTGCAGCACGGCGGTGAGGCCGCGCTCCCGGGCCTGGGCGTCGAGCTTGTCGAGGTTGGTGAGCAACCGCTGCCAGCCCGCAGCGTCCAGCTCCGGCCGGGCGTCGTAACCCTCCTGGCCGGTGGCCGCGGCCAGCACCACGGTGTCCGCCCCGGCGGCCACGAACCGGTCGAGGTCCAGCACCGGCTCGTGCGCCGGGTCGTGCAGGACCACCGGTACGAAGCCGCCGACCGCGCGCAGACCCAGCTCCCGCAGGAGCTCGTCGGAGGGCAGGAAGCCGTCCGGGCCGAACTCCGTCGCGGTCAGGCCCACCTCGCGCATCTCCCGCAGGACCCGCTCCGGGCTCAGCTGGTGTCCCCAGCCCGGCACCTCACACACACCCCAGGAGATGGGCGCTCCAGCGATCTTCATGCTGCGCTCCTCACTTCGCTCACGCGTACGGGCCTGTGCTCCCGCAGCGACAACGTGCAGGCCTCGGCGATCCAGCCGGCCTCGACCGCGTCGGCGACGGTGCACGGGCTTTCCCGCGTGCCGGCGACGACCTCGGTGAAGGCGGCCAGCTCGCGCCGGTACGCCTCGGTGAACCGGTCCATGAAGAACGTGTGCGGCGGCCCGGCCGGGAACGTGACGCCGGGCTCGACCGAGCGCAACGGCAGCTTGTCCTCCAGCCCGACGGCGATGCTGTCGGCGCTGCCGTGCACCTCCAGCCGCACGTCGTAGCCCCGGCCGTTGAACCGGGTGTTGGACACGACGGCGAGGGTGTCGTCGTCCAGCGTCAGGACGGCCGCGGTGGAGGCGGCATCGCCGATCTCCGCGAAGATGGCGTCGCCGCGGGTGCTGCCGGTGGCGTACACCTCGATCACCTCGCGGCCGGTGACGTACCGGATGATGTCGAAGTCGTGCACGCCGCAGTCGCGGAAGATCCCGCCGGAACCGGCGAGGTAGGCCGCCGGCGGCGGCGCCGGGTCCATGGTCGTCGACCGTACGGTGTGCAGCCGGCCCAGCTCGCCGCTCGCGACGGCCGCCCGTGCCGCCACGAAACCGGGGTCGAAGCGCCGGTTGTAGCCGATCTGCACCGTCGCGCCCGCGCAGCGCAGCAGCACCTCCTGTGCCGCGTCGGCGCCCCGGGCCACCGGTTTCTCGCAGAAGACCGGCAGCCCCGTCTCCACAGCCGCGAGGATCAGCTGGGGATGCGCGTCGGTGGCGGCGGCGATGACCACACCGTCGACGCCGCTGTGCAGCAAGGCGGCGGGATCGACGGCCGGCTCGGCGCCGTACTTGCGGGCGACCCGTTCCGTTGCCGCCGGCACCGCGTCGGTGACGACCAGCTCGGTGACCTGGGGCAGCCCGCTCAGCGTCTCGGCGTGGAACGCGCCGATCCGGCCCAGCCCGATGAGTCCGATCCGCAAGTCCGGCTCCTTCCTCAGTCCAGCCCGCCGAGCACGTTCTGGTCCCAGTCGATGACCGAGCCGGTCACCACGCCGCTGCGCGGGGAGAGCAGCAGGACGACGAATTCGGCGATCTCGCCGGCCTGACCGAGCCTGCCCATCGGCAGCGCTGCGGCCGCCCGTTCGCGCCAGCCGTCGTCGGCGGCGTGGAAGGCCCGCTGGGTGGCGTCCTCGCCCTCGGTGTCGGTCCAGCCGATGTCCAGGCCGTTGATCCGGATCCGGTCGAAGCGGTGCGCGTGCGCGGCGTTGCGGGTCAGCCCGGCCAGCCCAGCCTTGGCCGCCACGTACGGGGCCAGGTACGGCTGCCCGCCGAGCTCCGACGACGAGATGATGTTGACGATCGTGCCCGGCGCCCCGCGGCGCAGCATGTCCCGTACGGCGGCCTGCATCAGGAAGAACGGGCCGCGCAGGTTGACGGCGATGTGCTGGTCGAACAGCTCGGGGGTGGTGTCGAGCAGGGTGCCGCGCGAGGTGAGGCCGGCCGCGTTGACGAGGCAGTCGATCCGGCCGTACCGGTCGATGGCGGTCTGCGCGGAGGCCAGGGCACTCTCCACGTCGGACACGTCGGCGGGGACGTACTCGCCGTCCAGCTCCGCGGCCAGGGCGACGCCGTGCTCGCGGCGGCGGCCGGTCACGACGACGGTCGCACCTTCCCGGGCGGCGGCCCGGGCGACCGCCGCGCCGACACCCTGAGTGCCGCCGCTGACCAGCACGACACGATTGCTGAGGAGTGCCACGCTCTGAGAATGGGCTGGTAACGAGCCCGTAACAAGCGGCCGGGCCCATCAAAAACACCTCAGCGCGGGGCGCCGCAGCGAGCGGCCGGGTCGGCCGAAAGTCTGATCCCCGCCGGGAGAAGTCCCGCTCGGAGCCGATGCGCCCGGGTTGCCGGATTGGCCAAGCTGATCTCGATCAGGAGACCGAGGCGCGGAAGGACCACCATGACGATCGACGACGAGAATCGGCCGGCCCGGCAACGGGTCACGCTGACCGACATCAGCTCCCGGGCGTGGGAACACCCCGCCGACCGCGGCGCCCTCACCGCCCTGCGTGAACTGCGCGGCTTCGACGACGTCGTGAAGGCGTTCTTCGGCATGTGGAACGAGCGCGGCTTCCGCCTGCAGTACCTGGCCGGCTCGATCCGGGTCGACCACCGGCAGTACCCCCGGGTGTACCAGCGTTTCACCGAGGCGGCGACCACCCTCGACGTGGCCGAGCTGCCGGAACTGTTCGTCAGCCAGTCACCGATGATCCACGGCCAGGCGATCGGCATGGACAAGCCGTTCATCGTGATCACGACCGCGGCCGTGGAGAAGCTGGACGACGACGAACTGCGGGCCCTGCTGGGTCACGAGATCGGCCACGTACGCAGCGGCCACGCCGTCTACAAGACGATCATGATGATCCTGACCAAGTGGGCGACCAACGTCAGCTGGCTCCCGATCGGCGCGATCGCCCTGCGCGCCATCATCGCCGCCATGTACGAGTGGTGGCGCAAGGCGGAACTGTCGGCCGACCGCGCGGGCCTGCTCGCCGGCCAGGACCCGGCCGCGTCTACCCGCCTGCTGATGAAACTGGCCGGCGGCGGCGACCTCTCCCAGATCGACACGGCGGCGTTCCTGGAGCAGGCAGCGGAGTACCAGGGTGGCGGCGACCTGCGCGACAGCATCCACAAGATCAGCATGACCGCGTGGAGCAGCCACCCGGTCCCGGTGGCCCGCGCGGCGGAACTGCGCCGCTGGGTCGACTCGGGCGAGTACAGCCGCATCATCGGCGGCGACTACCCGCGCCGGGACTCGGACGGCAACACCTCGGTGACCGGCGACGTGAAGGCGGCGGCCAGCCACTACCGCGAGTCGTTCGAGAACTCCCAGGACCCGCTGGTGACGCTGGCCCGCCGGGTGACCGGCGGAGCGGCGGACCTGGGCGACTGGGCCGGCACCCAGGCCGGCAAGGCCCGGGCGTGGGCCAGCACGGCGGCGGACGCGGCCGGCCGGGCGGCGCGCCGCGAGAGCCGGCCGGCCGACCGGCCCGCTGACCCGCCGGCCGACGACACCCCGCCGGTCTGACCTGCTGGTCCTCGTTGACCGGGACCCCAGCCCCGCCGCGGCCAGCAGCCCCGACATCCGCGACATGGCCACGGACCAGAACAACGGCAGGGTGCCGAGGGCG
>NZ_JBEZGQ010000169.1:0-11789 GCF_040650095.1 Actinoplanes sp. NPDC048791
CGCCGCCCGCCGACACGCCGCCGGTATCGCTGGCCCGGCGTCTGGCCGCTCGTGAGGACGCCCGCCGCGACCTGCACCGCGCTGCGGCCGAGCGGCTCACCCACCGCCCCGCCTAACCCGCCGTTTGCTCTGATCGGAGAACCCCTGTCATGGGAAAGCACCAGCTCAGCGCCGAACAGTGGCGCGTGATCAGCTACCTGTATCACCCTGACCAGCTCGCCAAGCGGCTCAGCCCGACCCTGGCGGTGGTGCTGGACAAGCAGGGCGTCGACCGCGACGCCGTCATCGAGGTCGCCGAACGGGGCCTCGTGCAGGCCCGCGTCGGCGGCGAGGAATGCACCCGCGGACCGCTGAAGACGTTGCCCGCTAAGGCCATCCGGCTGCGGCTGACCCGCGCCGGGATCTACCTGGCCGGCAACGATCCGCAGCACGCCGTCATGTTGGCGCTGCGCCAGCCGCACCGGTTCACCCTCTGGGACCTGATGTACCGGCTGCACGTGCGTCAGGTACCGACGCCGGCGCCGGGCACGGTCCCGCCGCGGATCACCTTCGCCGAGTTGTCGGACATGGCCGATCGGTGGCTGTTCGAGACGTTCCTGATCGAGGAGGACATCCCGGTCAAGCGGCTCAGCGACGTGCAGAGCATCCCCGGTCTGGCCTACGCCCGGCAGACCAAGACCGGCGCGTCCTACGTCGCCTACCTCTGACCCGGAAGGAACGGCTATGGCTGATCTCAGCCCTGAGCAGTGGCGTGTCCTGAACCACCTCTACCAGCACAAACTCCACACCGTCCGGCCGAAGCTGGCCCACGTACGGCAGTCGCAGCACGTCACCGACGCTGACCTGCTGGACCTGGACGAGATGTACCTGATCGGCGCAACGATCGCCGGCCGGGACGTATCGGTATCCGCGATCCGGAACCTGGCCAAGCACGCCCGGCTGCGCCTGACCGGGCCGGGCCTGCGGTACATGTCCGCCGACCCGTTCAACCAGATGCGCTACACGCTCAGCCGCCACGCCCAGCCCATCACGCTGCGCCGGCTGTTCACCGACAACACCATCACCCACGACGACGTCGAAGCCGCGGCGCGGGACCGGCAGATCACCGTCACGATCGCCGAGGACTTCCCGCACGACTTCGGCACGCGCCTTGCCCAGCTGCCCGCCACGCAGGTTCGGGTGGCGCTGACCAGCAAGGGCCGCGAGTACCTGCCCCGCTGACCCACTGAGCACCGTTCGCGCCGGGGTGCGGTCACCAAGCCGTGCCCCGGTGCCCTGAATCCCCTATGCCGCACCACATTGACGGGAGTGACACCCCTGATGGCTGACCGCCCTCGCCTGATCCCGAATCAGGACATCAAGACCGATGAGGACCTGCTGCAACTGCTGGAAGGGCTGCGCAAGGTCGGCATCGCCGGACACGACGAGCTGGACGAGCTCGCCGGGATGATCCGGATGAAGATCGAACGCTACGGCCGGCGTAACGGCCTGTCCCGGATGCGGGCGAAGTTCTGGGGCCGGCAGGTCGCCCGGCCGCTGGTCAAGTCCGCCGACGAACTCCTGGCCGTGGCCGCGTATGCGCGGGTGTGCAAGAACCGGTTCGAGGCGTTCATCGTCGCCATCGACGAAGAGCACCAGGGCGCCAGCGACTTCACCGTCAAGTCCCGCGACCACCGCAACGGCCAGAGCAGGGCCGCCTGATGGCCCGCCAGACCCGCCGCCCGACCGGCGGCCTGGACGCGGCCCGCGGGGCCGCCTACACCGTGCAGGGCAACCCCCTGCCCTACCTCGTCCCCCCGGCCGCCGCGATCGCCAATCTCGTCTTCGCCGGGGTGCTGTCACGGATGTGGGGCGCCTACGCCGATCCGAGCGTCTGGCAGGTCGCCTGGCGCTCCGGGCTGATCCTCGTCTGCTCCGCGGTCATCGTCTGGGGCACCTGGGGTGTCGGCCGGGCCAGAAAACTCGAGTTGCGGGTGGCGTCGATGCTGATGTCCGCCTGCTCGTGCGCCGGGCTGTTCGTGCTCACGTTCCGCGGGTTCTCGTTCGACGCCGTGGTCGTCTACCTGCTCGTGATGGCCACGACCTCGGTACTGCTCGCGGTGACCAAGCTGCTCAGGGGTGACGGCACCGACCCGAGGGCGAGCGTGTTCGGCGAGCTCGGGGAGAAGGTCCGCGAGTTGCAGGAGGTCGGCAAGACCGGCCGGCCGAAGCAGATCGACGGGCGGATCGTCACCCACGCCGAGATGGAACCCGGCTCCGACTTCGGCGCCCTTGCCAAGCCCGAGGTCCGCACCGCGATCGCTTCCGCGCTGGATGTGCCGGTCGGTGGGGTGCGGATGATCCGCGACCGCAACACCCCCCGGACCGGCCGCATGGAGGTGTCCCCGGTCGACATGCTGGAGCACCCGCCCGCCTGGCCCGGCCTGTCGGCGCCCGGCGGCTCGATCGCCGAACCGATCCGGATCGCGGTCTACCAGACCGGATCAGTCATCCCGCTGATCCTGCCCGGCGACTCCCGCGAGGGCCGCAACGCGATCGGGGTTCTGCTCCTGCTCGGGCAGTCCGGCTCCGGCAAGACCGAACTGCAACTCACCCTCGCCGCCGAGGCCCGCTCGCGCAGAGACGCCGAAGTGGTCTACATCGACGGCCGCAAGGGCCTGCAACTGCCCGTGCAGTTCCGCAACGCCATGCACGTGTTCATCCACGACGCCGCCGAGGGCGAGCGCTACCTGGACAATCTCGTCACCGAGGTCGCCAAACGCGCGGCGCAGATCGGCGGGCACGGCCACGAACAGTGGACCGCCGGATGCACCAAGTGCCCGAAGTTCCGCGTCGTCATCGTCGATGAGGCCAGCAAGTTCATCGAGGCCGAGGACACCCTGGTGGAGCTGGCCGAGTCGATCCGCTCCGTCGGGCTCCTGCTGCTGCTCGGTATCCAGCGCGCCACCGGCGACCGGCTGCCGACCTCGGTCCGGACCACGATCGGCGCGGCGATCTGCATGGGCGTCAAGGACGCCGGCGAAGGCGCCCGCGTCCTCAGCGAAGAGACCATCGAGGCCGGAGCCGACCCGGGCTGGAAGAACCGCAAGCCCGGCGCCCTCTACGCCGAGCTGCCCGGCACTGACCCCGACGACTGGTCACTGCCGGGCCGGACCTACAAGCCCGACCGCGATGCGGTCATCGGTGAACTGGTGTCCTACCTGGCCAGCATCGGTGAAGTCTCTGCCACGGCGACGGTGATCCCGGCCACGGCCGCGGTCACCGGCGGCGGGGACGACGGTCAGCCGGCCGAGCGCGACGACGACGATCCGGACGCTGACAACGATCCCGATCTGGTGCCGCCGCCGATCGACCCGGACTGCCCGCCGGATGAAGACCCGTACCAGCCCATCGAGGTCCCGCAACGGCGCCGGATCTCCCTGGCACTGCCGCCCGAGGACGACCGGCAGTTCACGCCAGCGGAGATCCGCGCCATGTTCCGCAAAGCGATCGTGACCGGCTACTCCAACGGCCGGCGCACCGTGCGCCCGTCGGACTTCGCGCCGATCGTCGGCATCGTCGGCGAAGAAGGACTCAAGCCCCCGACAATCTCCAAGATCCTCAAAGAGTTCTGCACCGGGCCGGAGCCGCTGCTGCGCCGCTCCGACGACAAGGGCGTCTACGAGATCGTTCCCGGCCAGCCGGAGCCCGCATACGCGGGCACTGCCGCCTGACCCGCGCTGCCGCGCGGGGCGGACCCAGCCACGGGCGCGCCCCGCGGGCGCCCCTCGCGCTATACGCAGCGTCACGCCCGCGGGTGCGTTTCACGCACTTCACGCACTTCACGCGCCCGCTCGAACACCCGTCTACGCGTGCGCGTGCGCGTGCCCGCGCGCGCGAAACCGTGAAATCCGTGAAGTCCGTGAACTTCTACACACAGTAAGGGTCCGTAATGTCCTTTTATCGTTCCGTCCGGCGGGGAGCGGCCTACGAGATCGGCCGCCGCCTCTGGCTCTGGTTCCTCACCTTGGAGATCATCCGATTCGTCATCCGCCAGGTCCTGCCGATCGCCGTCATCCTCACCGCCTTCGGCATCGCCGTCTGGTTCGCCGTGCGCTCAGCGGCATGGTGGTTGCCCCGCCTCACCGCCCTGGCGGCCCTGGCCGCCGTTCTCACCACTGCGGTATGGCTCGCCCGCCGCTACCGATGGGAGCTGCGCGCTGGACTACCCCGCACCGTCCTCGCCGCCGGCGTGATCGGGCTGGCCGGTGTACTCAGTGCGGCGATCTGGTGGCTGCGATGACCGCGCCCACCATGCCGGACCCAGGAGCGCAGATCGACGTCCTGCGCGACGAACTCAAAGTGCTCAAGGATGAGCAACGCGACCGGATCAGGGCCCGCGACGCGCTGGTCTACTCCGTGATCGTCGCTATCGCTGCGGTCGCCGGCGGGACCCGCCTCGCGGGGGCGGCGGTGCCTTTGCTGCTGCCGCCGATTTGCCTCGCGCTGGGCTGGACGTACCTGGTCAACGATCAGAAGATCACCGAGATCGGCCGGTACCTGCGCACCGACCTCGCACCCCGGCTGAGCACCCTGGTCGGTGCGGACGTGCTGCGCTGGGAGACCGCCCACCGCAGCGACCGGCGCCGCCGCCAGCGCAAGGCCGTCCAGCTCGGCATCGACCTCATGGTGTTCGTCCTGCCCGCCCTCACCGCGCTGGGCTGGTACTGGATGAGCGGCCCCAGCAACGCCGTGCTGCTGGCGGTCTCGGCCGGCGAGGCCGTCGCGGCCGGCTTCGGCGGGTGGCAGGTCGTGGTCTACGCCGAGACCGGCCCGGTCCGGGAGGTGACCCCGTGAGGCGCCCGCGGCTGCTGGACCTGTGCTGCTGCCAGGGCGGCGCCTCGGCCGGCTACACCGCCGCCGGGTTCGACGTCACCGGCGTCGACGACGTCCCGCAGCCGCGGTACCCGTACCGGTTCGTCCAGGCCGACGCGATCGCCTACCTGCGCGAGCTGATCCGCACCCGCGAAATCCTCACCTACGACCTCCTGGCCGGGTCGCCGCCGTGCCAGCTGCACACCAAAGCCTGGAAAATCCGCAAGAACGACCACCCCGACCTGATCGCCCCGATGCGGCGGCTTTTCATCGCCTCGGGCCTGCCCTACGTGATCGAGAACGTTCCCGGCGCCCCGCTCAGGGACCCGATCGAGCTGTGCGGAGCGATGTTCGGCCTGCACACCTACCGCCACCGCTGGTTCGAGTCCAACCTGACCCTCACCGCACCCGCCCACCCCCACCACACTGCGGCCACGGTCAAGATGGGCCGGCCCGTCACCGACGGCCAGTGGTACCACGCAGTCGGCAATTTCTCGAACGTGCCCTACGTGCGCCGCGACATGGGCGCCCCCTGGATGAACCGCGACGGGCTACGCGAATCCATCCCCTGGCAATACGCCCACCACATCGGCGCCCAAGCCCTGACCCGCATTCGCACGGCCCACCGGGTCAGCGCGGTCAGGGTCAAAGCGGCCTGATGAGCGGCTCCGCCGCGCCCACCACCGAATGCGCAACGGGATGCGGGGTCCCGCTGCATCCCGCCGCCGCGGCCGGTGGCCACGACACCCACCCCGGCTGCGACCCCAGCATCGGCCCGGCCTCGCCGGTCACCCGGTGGCAGTGCTGGCGCTGCCAGATGACCGGCGCCGCCCTGGACGCCGCGCACGGCATCGCCATGGTCCGCATGCATGACCTGTTCGCGTGCCCCATGGCCGCCGCCGGCGACGCCGAAGTCCTGCGACGACTCGGCCGCCGCAAACGGCTCAGCGAGCTCTACCCCCACGAAGTGCCACCGCTGACCGCCCGGCGTACGCCCTCCGGGCGCCTTCAAGCCATAGCGGACGGCGTTCCGCCGCCTCACCTGCTGAAAGGACCTGTGCGCATGCCCGACACCGGCCCCATGCTGGCCGCCGCGCTCGCTCTGGCCGCCGAGGGCCTGCCGGTCTTCGTCCTCGGCCGCACCAAACGCCCCGTCGCCAACTGCCCCGCCTGCCCGAAAGCCGCCGACGGCCCGAGCCATGACCCGCAAGCCTGCGACTGCCTGACCTGCCACGGCTTCTACGCCGCCACCACCGACCCCGGCCGCATCACCGCCATGCTCACCGCAGTCCCGCGCGGCCTGCTCGCCATCCGCACCGGCACCGCATCTGGGCTGGCGGTGGTGGACATCGACCCCCGCAACGGTGGCCGGCCGATCCCGGAGCTGATGCCACCCACCCGCTGCGTGCGATCCGGCTCCGGGGGCTGGCACCTGTACTACCGCCATCCCGGCGGCACCCTCGCCGCCAACCTCGACCATCGCGGACACCCCGGCATCGACCTGAAGGCCGACGGCGGGTACGTCGTCGCACCGCCTTCCATCCACCCAGACACCGGGATCGCGTACCGGTGGGTCGGGGACCGGCCTGTGGTCGAGATGCCCCCGCCGCTGCTCGACGCATGCCGGCCGGCCGAGGCGCCCCCGGCCGTGACACCCCGCACCAGACCAGCCCCGACGACAAACGGGCGGGGCATCTCATCCCCAGCCGCGCTGCTACAAGCCCACCTCGACGCGGTCGCCAGCGCCCCGGCAGGCCGGCGCCGCAACACCCTCTACGGCGCCGCCCGCGGCGTGGCCCGGATGGTCGCCGCCGGAGCGCTCAGCGCTGCTGACGCTTACGAGGCCCTGTACGACGCCGGCGTGCGCGCCCAGCAGATCCACCGCGATATCCACGCCGCCATCACCGGCGGATTCCGCGCCGAATCCGTTGCCACCGAAGGGATCGCCGCATGACCGACACACCACCGCCCGAGGGCGCGGCCATCCTTGACCGCCTCCACACGATCATCACCCGCTACGTCATCCTGCCCAGCCCCGAGGCCATCGACGCCGTGGCGCTGTGGACCGCCGCCACCCACGCCCAGCCAGCATGGGCGCACGCACCACGGCTGGTGATCCGGGCCCCGGAGAAGCGCTGCGGCAAGTCCCGGCTGCTCGATGTGGTCGAGGGCACCTGCTACAAGCCGCTGATGACCGTCAACGCCTCCACCGCTGCGGTCTACCGCTCAATCGGCGAAGGCGAGCCACCCACGATCCTGCTCGATGAGGCCGACACCATTTTCGGCGGCAAGCAGGCCGAGGCCAACGAGGACCTGCGTGGGCTGCTGAACGCCGGTCACCAGCGCAACCGGCCCACGATCCGGTGGAACAACGTCAAGAACCAGGTCGAGACGATCGCCACGTTCGCCATGGCCGCCCTCGCCGGAATCGGCCAGATGCCCGACACCATCGAAGACCGGGCCGTGGTGGTCAAGATGCGCCGCCGCACCCGCGCCGAGAAGGTCGCCCCCTACCGCCAGCGCCGCGACGGTCCCGCCCTCCGCGCGCTCGCCTCCGACCTCACCACGTGGCTGCGCGGCAACCTCGTAGAGCTCGAAGCGGCCGAGCCGGACATGCCGCTGGAGGACCGGGCCGCGGACACGTGGGAACCCTTGGTCGCGGTCGCGGACCTAGCCGGCGGGAACTGGCCCGAACGGGCACGCCGCGCCGCGCAAGCCCTGACCGCCGAGCGGGAGGGTGACACTGAGTTCTCCGACCGGCTCCGGCTACTGATTGACTGCCGCATCGTGTTCGGCAACCTCGAAGCCATCCCCAGCACCATCCTGCTCGAACGGCTCAAGACCCTGCCCGAGGCGCCCTGGGCCGAATACGCCGGCGGCGGGCTGACCGCGATGAAACTCGGCGTGCTGCTCAAGGAATACGAGATCTGCTCCGAGAACATCCGCTTCACCCCGCCGCTCGGCCGGGTCAAGGGCTTCCACCGGGCCGCGTTCACCGACGCGTGGCAGCGCTACTGCCCACCGCCCGAAGAAGTTGACGTTCCCGAGCCGTACCAGCCGTACAAGCCGTACCAAGACGACGTTTCCGCAGCCCAGACCCCGGTACGGCTTCTGCACCCGGTACGACTTGAGCCGTACCACGACCAACCCGCTGACCAGGCCGGTACGGCTTAGCCGTACCGGCCCCGAAAAGCCGTACCGGGTCTGACCTGCGGAAACAGGCTGCCGGTACGGCTTGTACGGCTTGTACGGCTATCCAGGCCCTCGGCAAGCCGTACCGTCCTCGGCCGATCAGCAATCCAAGTCGCGGGCCGCTGAGAGTAGCGCTGCCGGATCGGCCCATGCCGTCACCCTCACCCACTCCTGATCTTGGCTCACCGGCCCTCTCATGAGGCCGTTGTGAGCGCCGCTGAGTCACCGACCATCGCACCCACCAGAGAGGCACCCTCGCGCAGGAAAGGCCGGCAGACACGCCATGAACGCACCGCACGCCGCCGCCAGCACCAACCACGGGGAGACCGCAATGCCGACCGAACCCACACCACTGGTCCTCACCATCGAACAAGCCGCCCACCGCCTCGGAATCGGCCGAACCCTGATGTACGCACTCGTCACCAGCGGCGAAATCGAATCCGTCACCATCGGCCGACTCCGCCGCATCCCCGCCGACTGCATCACCGAATACGTCGACCGACTCCGCCAGCAGAACATCAGCTTGCCGGCCGCCGCCTAGAAGGAGACACAGGATGTCGACACGCCGAGCAAACGGCGAATCAACCGTCTACGAGGGCGCCGACGGCCGCTGGCACGGTCGAGTGACCGTCGGTACCAGGGACGACGGCACACCAGACCGCCGCCATGTAACCGGGAAAACCGAGAAGACCGTCAACGCAAAGGTTCGGATCCTCGAACGAGAGCGCGACAGCGGCACCCTCCGGAAGGCTGGCGAGAAATGGACCGTGGCGAAGTGGCTCACGCACTGGCTGGAGAACATCGCCATCCCTAACGTCCGCGAGAACACCGCGTCCGGGTATCGCGTCGCGGTCAACGTCCATCTCATTCCCGGCATCGGCGCCCACCGCCTGGAGAAGCTGACCCCAGAACACGTCGAGAAGCTGACTCGCAGAATGCAGGAGAACGGCAGCGCGCCGGCCACCGCTCACCAAGCGCTCCGCACATTGCGAACCGCTCTCAACGAGGCGACGCGGCGGGGGCATCTCGCCAAGAACCCCGCAAGCCTTGCCAAGCCGCCCCGCCTCGATGACGAGGAGGTCGAGCCGTACACGATCGAAGAGGTGCAGCGGCTTCTCATCTCGGCCGCCGAGGCTCCTAGGAACGGCGCACGGTGGGCGGTCGCGCTCGCCATCGGGCTCCGGCAGGGGGAAGCGCTCGGGCTGAAGTGGGCCGACGTAGACCTGACTAACGGCTCGATCGTCGTGCGTCGTTCGCGCCTCAGACCACGGTGGCAACACGGGTGTACAAAACCATGTGGCCGGAAGCTCGGTGGGCATTGCCCGCACCGGAAGTCGCTCCGCGCCGAAGCCGCGGAGACGAAGTCCCGGGCTGGCCGACGTCGCATCGGACTCCCTGAACAACTGGTGTCTCTGCTGCGTCAGCACAAACGCGCCCAGGCCGCCGACCGGCATAAGGCGGGACAGCTGTGGACCGAGGGCGATTGGGTGTTCTCTACGCCTACTGGCGGAGCGTTGAACCCACGGACTGACTACACGGAGTGGAAACGGCTCCTAAAAAAGGCTGGCTTGCGGGATGGAAGACTGCACGACGCGAGGCACACAGCCGCCACCGTCCTCCTGGTCTTGGAGGTAGCCGAGCGCGCTGTCATGGGAATCATGGGGTGGTCCGACTCCGGTATGACGAAGCGGTATCAACATCTCACCGCCCAGGTGCGCCATGACGTGGCAGCGAAGGTCGGCGAGCTGCTCTGGCAATCAGCCGACGACCGCCATGCAGAGTCGGATCTGGCCAAGATGCGCCCTTAATTCCTTGATATGACGTGCGATACCCCGGCGACTCCTGATAGTCGCCGGGGTATGGCGAGAGCACGGCCGCCTGTAGAACGACCCGGCGCCTTCACAGCTCACACGCGAAGGCCCGGCAGGCATGGAGCCGCCGGGCCGTCATCGTTCTTCCGAGAACTCGTGGTGGTCAGATCTCTGAGTCGGCAGGTGGTGGCGGGCACGTTGTGGTCGAGCGCGGGAAGGCCAGCGAGCGTTGGGGCGGTATCACAGGCCTAGCGCTGCCCGAGATGTTGAGGGAAGTAGGGAGGGAGGTTCTTGCTGGTTCTGGGGCTCCGTATGTTGCCTGGCCTACGTAAGTAGGAGTCGTTCCTTCTGTCCGTCTGGCCCGATCGTGTAGATCTCCTTGCCCTCCTGCTCTGCTTTCACGATGTAGGCGTAGACCTGGATCGCCCTGTTGAAGGTGTCGGTCCGGTTGTCCCCGGTGACATCGGTGGCGATCTCTAGTGCTCGAACCGCCCGCCGGACGAGGTTGATGGTGAACTTGGTGAGGCCGGTGGTCGTTCCCTGTCGCTCATCCAAGAGTGTCGACATCCGATCGATCTCCTTAACCGTACGTGCGTCCTGTTATGTTGGTGCATGGAGCCCATGTAAAACCAACCTGCCCATCCTCCTTCTAGAGGAGGGTATGAGCAACATCGATCCGGTCACAACGTGATAGATCTTCGGCTGATGTCAGGTCTGCGTACCTGCCTTACGTCCCTGCCTATGACTGTAACGGTGCGTTGCCGGACAGTCTACGTAACGTGCAGATAAGGCTAGAACTTCCCTCCTTCGACTGGCTGAACAGGAGATTCTGCGGCCGGGTTACGGCCAGATACAGCAATCACCTGTACGTGTGCCTCACCCTCAGAGGATGAAACGCAGAGAGTTTTTTCTTTTTGAAGCCTCCTCCTGGAAAGATTTGTCCCGGTCTGAGTGCTCTGTCACTACCGAGAGCGCTTCCACAGACCCTCCCTGTAGAAGGGCTGGGTACATGAACGGGTAGGCTCGCTGCTGAGAACGGGCAATGACGGCTCAAGGGGAGCCGGGTGACGGTTGGGGCCTATCAGGTGGAGATCATCAGGAGGAACAATTGGGCGCGGCGAACGCGGACAGGAGGCCCGCCTCCCCCCGTGGCGGAACTCCAGCAGAGCAGCCGGAACCGTCGGCGCGAGCAGAGGTCAAAAAGCGTGCCGACGGCAGGTACCTGAACGACGACAAGGCCAAAGGCGCGGATGGCGAGCACCACGACCTGCCGAAGTCTGAGCCTGAGACCGCACGCGCGGTCATGGGGTTCGAGTGGGACCACGTAACGAAGAAGTTCTCCGGCGGCGTGACTGAGCCGGCTGACGGTCAGCAAAGAGTGATCTTCTTTTCCGGCACTCTGGCATCGACCGTCGTGGGCGGGTTGAGCGTTCAGGCCTCGACTGCGGCTCCAGCGCCGACGGTCGTTGCTCCGCCGACGACGGGGACAGCAGCGGCGAGTGCACCGAGCGAGCCGCCGACGCACTACGTGGCTGAAGGCGGCCTGGTACTGGCGGCTCTGATCTTCGTTGGCACCGTGATCGTGGTGATCTACCTGCGGAACGGTACGAAGGCGAAGACGAACTGAACGAAGCAGCTACAAGGTGGAACTCTAGGGTGGTCTCGCGACTGCCTCGCTGATATAGCGAGGCAGTTTTTCATGCGCAGAGCCCGGCTGGGTCCCTGACCTTCACGGTCCTGCCTGCGCGCCCCTCACTGGGCGTCTTGGTTCCTGGCAGCGCCGTACTGAATACGCCACCTCAGGGTGTTCGCAGGGCCACACCGACAGACGAATGAGACCAGAACTGAGACCAGAAAGAGAGACGCCCGGTGACTCACGCGGAGTCACCGGGCGTCTGCCCTGCTTGCTGGCGGTGGTGAAGGGATTTGAAC
>NZ_JBEZGQ010000170.1:0-11722 GCF_040650095.1 Actinoplanes sp. NPDC048791
CGCCGCGGTCCGCAGCCACCGCACGAACCCGGCGAACCACTGCGGATCGGCGACGGCCACCTCGGCGACGAGGGCACGGAACCGCAGGTCGCGATCGTCGGCACCCTCGTAGAAGGTGTCCTCGCCGACCATGAGCGAGACACCGAGCAGGAACAGCTCGGCGCGCGGCTCCCGCAGGAAACCGGGTGCGCCCTGAGCCGTCTTCACCGGCTTCGCCGGTCGGTTGAACTTGGCCATCACGTCCCCCTGACGTCGGGCCGGAGAAGCGACCAGCCGGCCCGCCCGAGTTCGAGGTCGGCGACGGACTTATCCGCTGCTCCCGTCGAGCTGACGGCCGAAAGGCCGCGGGGACTCGAACCCCCGGCGCACGGAGCCTGAAGTAGCCGTTGCCTGCGCACCGGGCGGGCCCGCTGGTCGCGCCTCCCGAGATCAAAGCGGCGACGGAGACTGGCCCTTGCGGGCCTAGGTGACCTGGGCCGCTGGTCGAACCGTCCGAGGACGGTAGCGGGATTCGAACCCGCGTCTCCCCGTTATGAGCGGAAGTAGCCGTCGCCTGCGCACCGGGAGGTGCGCACTGAAAGTAGGCACCGGCGGTGATCACCGGCAACCGAATTCACGACGGCGGGGTCGCCCCCGAACGCCGCTCCCGGAAGGCGATCATGTTCATCCGGTTGCCGCAGCGCACGCTGCAGAACCGCTTGAGGCCGTTGCGGGAGAGATCGAGCAGCAGGCCGGTGCAGTCGTCGGCCTCGCAGACCCGCAACCGGCGCATCTCGTTCATCCGGATCACGTCGATGAGGGCCAGGGCGGCCTCGGCCCGGATGCGTTCCGCGAGCGGCGCGTCGGGCGAGGTCGCGTGCAGATGCCAGTCCAGCGCATCGTGCCGGGTGAGAAACGGCAGGGCGTTCGCGTCGCGCAGCATTCCGTTGACGGACTCGACGGCGTCGTCGCGTTCGAGGGTCCACACCCGCCGGAGCTGGGCGCGGGCCTGCCGCACCTCACGCAGCTCCGCCTCGTCATGGTCGATGCGCCCGGTGTAGGCGAAGCGGGTCAGCAGCCCGGCGAGCTGATCAACGGTCACGAGCTCGTCGTCACCACTGCGCGACGCCCCGGCCGCGGTGTTGCCGAGGGCCACGACGAAGGCCAGCGACTCCTCCGTGTCAGGGGCAAAAAGCAATTTGACTCCTCACTCACACCGGCCTAGCGTCAGGACCGTAAGCCAATTTAGCCCATGACGAACAGACCGAGCCCGGGGAGCTGTCATGAAAACGCCATCGATGTCCACGGGCCTGATCGCCGCCCTGATCTCCTGCGTCTCGTTCAGCACGTCCGGCGCCTTCATCAAGCCCATGCTGGAGGCGGGCTGGTCACCGGTCGCGGCCGTCACCGCCCGGGCGCTCACCGCGGGTCTCGTCCTGCTGCCGTTCGTGCTCTTCTCCCTGCGCGGCAGATGGGCGGCACTGTGGCGGGCACGCTGGCGGGTGCTGGGCATGGGCCTGGTCGGCGTGGCATTCACCCAGGCCGCCTACTTCGCCGCCATCCAGCGCATCCCGGTGGCAACGGCCCTGCTGATCGAATACCTGGCGCCACTGCTGCTGGTCGCGTTCGCCTGGGCGACCACCCGGCGCAGGCCCCGGGCCACGGTCCTGCTGGGCTCGGTGCTCGCGGTCGGCGGCCTGGTCCTGGTGATCGGCCCCGGCGCCCTGCAGGCGGTCGACCCGATCGGCCTGGCCATCGCCTTCAGCGCGGCGATCGGCTGCGCGGCGTACTTCGCCATCGCCGCCCGCCCCGCCGACGGCCTGCCCCCGGTCGCCCTGGCCGGCTCGGGCCTGCTGCTGGCCGGCGTCGTCCTGGCGCTGATCAGCACAACCGGCCTGCTGCCGTTCACGGCAACCTACGGCGACCTGTCACTGTTCGACACCACCGTGCCGTGGTGGGCGCCGCTGCTGGTGGTCGCGGTCATCGGCACGGCCGTGGCGTACGCGTCAGGAATCGCCGCCTCGGCCATCCTCGGCTCCCGGCTAGCGTCGTTCATCGGGCTGCTCGAAGTGGTGTCGGCGTCCATGTTCGCGTGGCTGCTGCTGGGCGAGAAGCTGACGCCGCTGCAGTTCGTGGGCGGGGCACTGATCCTGGGCGGGATCGCAGCGGTCCGGATGGAAGGCTCGGCGCCGTCGGACGCTGCTGACGTGCCCGACGCTGAGAGCCTGCCGGACTCTGTCAGTGCGCCGGCCACTGCTGACGTGCGCGCCGCTAAGGGCGAGCCGGACGCTGCGGGAGCACCGGATGACACGCAGCCCGCCGATCTGGCCGCCGGCCGGATCTGATTCCTTCAGCCGCCGTCGCACGGCCCGAGGCGGCCGGGGTGGTCGTGACGGATAGCCGGTCGCTGCACCGCTGGACGACTTCCAGCCTCGGCGTGACGGTCCGCACCGATGCCACGGCATTCCGGGGGGCTTCTCCCAGTGGACGAGCTGCTCGTCCGCCAACGGGTACTTCGACCTGATCGTCTCGGGCAGCGGCGTCGACTCCCGCATCGTCCCCGATCTGTTCCTTTTCGGCTCGAATTGGAACAACGAGATCGGCTCCGTCCGGATCTTCGTGATCTGAGCCTGTCGCCCGATCTCCGGCTCAGCCGCAGCAGCACCTCGCCTGCGTCCTGACCTGCCGCGCCGCGATGCGCAAAGCGCGACGCGGCGGGCTGGGAACAGCCCGCCGCGTCGTCAGCTCAGTGGATCATCACCGGTGTGTCGAGGCGGCCGTCGCCCTCCTCGGCCGGCCCGCCCAGCTTCGCCGGCTGGCGCTTGCGGGGCAGGAAGGCGATCGGGATGAACGTCAGCAGCACCAGCCCGAAGCCCACCCAGAACGTCGTGGCGAACGAGTCGGCCACGAACTCCAGGCCGCGCTGGATGACCGACGGTTCGACCGGCATCTGCTGGCCGTGCTGGCTGGCGATCGCCGCCCCCGCCTCGGTGATCGGCTCGCCGGTGCGCGGGTTGTTCAGGCCGGGGATCGGCTCCGAGCCGTTGAGCCGGCTGGTCAGGATCACCGACATGATCGCGGAGCCGATCGAGCCGCCGATCTGCTGGAGGATGTTCACCAGGGTGGAGCCGCGCGCCACTTCCTGGCTGGTCAGCGTGCGCAACGCCGACGTCATGATCGGCATCATCGTGCCGCCCATGCCGAGGCCCATCACGAACAGGGAACCGCACAGCAGCCAGTACGACGTGTCCGTGCCGACCTGGGTGAAGGTGAAGAAACCGGCGGCGATCAGGGCCATCGCGAACGGCACCGTACGGCCCACCGGGATCTTGTCGGCCAGGGTGCCGGCGATCGGCATCGTGAGCATCGCGCCGATGCCCTGCGGCGCCATCAGCAGGCCCGCGTTCAGCGTGGACTCGCCGCGCACCTGCAGGAAGTAGCTCGGGAACAGCAGGCCGGCGCCCATGAACGCGATGATGAACACGAACAGCGAGATCGACGAGACGGCCAGGTTGCGGTTGCGGAACAGCCGCAAGTCGAGCAGCGGGTGCTTCGGCTTGAACGAGTACAGCACGAAACCGATCACCAGCAGGGCGCCGACCAGCATCGTGGACCAGACCTTGGTGGCCGTGATCGTGCCGGTCTCCGGCAGCGACGAGACGCCGTACAGGAAAAGAGCCAGACCTGGCGACAGCATCAGCATGCCGACGAAGTCGAACGACTCCGACGACTCGGCATTGTCCTTGGGCAGTGCGAAGAAGGCGTAGACGAGCGCGATCGCGCCGATCGGCAGGTTGATCAGGAAGACCCAGTGCCAGCTCGCCGCCTCGATCAGCCAGCCGCCCAGGATCGGGCCGCCGATCGGGCCGAGCAGCATCGGGATGCCGAGGACGGCCATCAGCCGGCCGATGCGTTCCGGGCCGGCGGCCCGGGTCATGATCGTCATGCCGAGCGGCATCAGCATGCCGCCGCCGAGGCCCTGGAGCACCCGGTACGCGACGAGCTGCTCGATCGAGTCGGCGGTGGCGCAGAGCACCGAGCCGAGCGTGAACAGCAGCAGCGCGAGCATGTAGAGCCGTTTGGTGCCGAACCGGTCGGCGGCCCAGCCACTGAGCGGGATCACCGTGGCGAGCGCCAGGGTGTAGCCGGTCATGGTCCAGGCGACCTGGGCGTACGTGGCGTCGAACTCGGTCTGGAAGGTCGGCAGCGCCACACTGACGACGGTGATGTCGAGGATCGACATGATGGCACCGAGGACCACCACGCCGGCGATCTTCAGCACGGCGGCGTCCAGCCTGTTGGGCGGCGCGGCGGCTTGACCAGTCACGGAGAGCTCCAGGTTGTGTCGGGCAGTGCGGCCGGCGTCAACGTGCTGCACGTTTGGGCGCAGGCCGTGCGCAAAGCGACGATGGTGCCACTGTCCCCGGCGGCCGGCATCCGCTTTTCCGGAGCCGGGGCCGAGCTACCGGGGTTATTCTGCCCTGTGGCGCCCCGGCGGGCGGGGAAGTCGTGCTACTTGAATACGTGAAGCCCGCCACGTCTTCACATTTGCCGGCCCGGTCTACCGTCGGGCTGGTGAGCGGCTACCTCGCGGGCGGAATCGCCATCGGTACGGCACTGCTGCTCGCGGCGTTCGTGATCCGGCGCCGCCGGGCCCGCCGGGGGCGCGATCAGCTCCTGCGCCGCGCGGCCCGCGCCACCGGGCAGATCCACCGCGACGCCCGGCGCGCGCGGCGGGAGACCATCCGTGGCAAGGGCACCGGGGTGAACAGCCGACCGAACAGCGCAGCCATGCTGGGGAACGACGGACCTGTCGGCCTCCCCTGAACCCTCGGCACCACTACGGTCAGCGTGGCGTCACCGGCCATCGGGGCCGGCGACCGGCAGCAGGGTGGCGTGCATGGCGACCGAGTTCGCGCTCGACAACGAGATCATGGTCCTGGACGGCCGGGTGCTGGAGATCTTCCACAGCGGCACGGAGGAGAGCCTGCGGCTGCACGTGGCGCATCTGCGGATCAGCGCCACCCCGAACGGCGACGGCTTCAAGGTGCGCCTGGGGCGGGCGTACGGCGAGGACGACATCATGGGCGGGCGCCGGTGGAAGATGACCGCCGAGCAGTTCGCCGGGTTCCGCGCTTTCATCGCGGACGCCATCGCGGCCCGGGACCGCGGGCCCGGGCGTTAACCCGACCGAGGCCGACCGGTACGGCGGGAGCGAACCATCGCAAGCCCACCGAGGACAACGGCGATCAGCCCCACCGCCACCGCCACGATGGCCCCGCCGAGTCCGTTGCCGGTGCCGACACCCCCGTCGGACGTGGCGATGACGAGCCCGCCGAGCGCGGCACCGAGCAGCCCGGCCACCAGGGCGACCACAGCTCTGGTGCGACCGGCCGAACGGCATCCAATGACCACTCCCACCAGTCCCAGCACGGCGCCCGCACTCGCCCCGAGGCGCCCTGAGCTCATGGTGGTGACGTCAGCGGCGATCGGGTGCGCCGCGGCTGGGGCGGCCGGGACGAGAGCCACCAACAAGAACATCCCGGCCCCGGCGATCGATTTCAGCAGCTTCATGACAGCGTCCTTCCGGTGTCCCGCCCCCGGATTGCCGGGTTACGCCCGATCATGTCGCCGGGCGCATCGCCGGTCATCCCGCCGGAAGACGCACTTCAGGCTGCTGTCACCGGCGTACCCGGCTGCTGCGGCCGCCGCAGATGACAGCGATCTACTGCCGGCGTGGTAGTTGCCGGACCATGACGATGTGGACGGTGCCCGCGTCCCGTAGGATGCGCCCCCGCCGGATGGTTTCCGCCGGCCGGTCCGGCTGGGGGATGCAGGCGGTGAGCAGGTGTCGACCCGGGCGTTGATGACCAGCGGAACTCCGGCATCGTCGGCGGCGGACCGGACGGCCGCGAGCCATTCGGCGTGGGCGCCGGCTTCAGCCCGCCGGCCAGGTGCTCGGTGTTTCCAGGCTGCAGCCGGCGGCGCCGATGTCCCGCAGGCGGTGGACGAGATAGTGCGGCTGCATGCCGTGCCCGGCCTCGGCGTCCACCGGGACCGGCACGGTCCGGATGATCCGTTCGGCCGCGGCGAACATCTCCGGCCAGGGCGCACCCTCGCCGTCGGGAAACCGAGCATGGCCGCGACGGCGTTGCCGGCGGCGGCGACGACCGGGAAGCCGGCCTCGACCACTTCGGTGGCGCTGGCCGCGTCCCAGGCGTCGGGCAGGACGAGCAGCTCTCCGCTGTGGAGGTCGCTCAGATATCAGCCGGCGTCAGGCGCTGTCTCATCGACCGCCGTCTCGGGCGGCGTGCCGTCGTCCGCGGCCGCCAGCTCGATCCGCTCGGTATGGCTCGCCCCGATGACTTCGATGCCTCGCGTTCCGATGTAGCCGGCCAGGTTGAGCTCGACCACGTACGGGACGATCGCGGGTTGACCGATCGGGGGCATGCAACCGACGACCTCGATGCCCCAGTACTCAGGCTTCTGCACGTAGCGCAGCGGATTGAGTGAGACCACCATGTTCGCGAACGGCTTCTGCCCGGCGACGACGAGCCTTGGAGGCGGCGGCGGATAGATCATGAGGGAGACGGTGTCCGCCCGCTCGAAGTCGATGATGCGGCACGACTGGGCAAGGGGCAGGCTCTCTGATGCCGACATGCTAATCACCCGCCACGAACTGAAGGCCCACGACGAATTCGAGCGCCAGCGGCAACGCCATCCAGGTTCGCTGGCCGACGACACCGTCCGCCGAGATGCTCGCCCAGCTCTGGAAGGCACGCACCGCAGCATCGGTGTTCGGCCCGAACTGCCCGTCGATCTTCTGCGGCGTCGTTCCCCACAGGCCCGCAGCGCCCGACGTCAGGACCTGCTGGAGGCTGCGGACCACATCACCCTTCGACCCTTGGCGCAGCGTCGGCATCGCGTTGCCGTCCGGAAGCGCCTTCCATGTCGCTGCGTCCACGACGCCGGTGACCGGCAAACCCTCCGCCGTCTGGAAGTCCCTCGTCGCGGCTTCCGTCTTGGCCCCGAACTTGCCGTCCACGACGAGTGCGGTGTTCGGGGTACGCCGCAGCGCACGCTGCGCCTGACTCACTGTGTCGCCGGTGGCGCCCGGACCGACCGTCGCCATTCCCTCGTTGGTCATGATGCTCCTCGCCTGGCGGAGTGGTGTTCCTGCAGGTCGATGCCCAATGGAGAATCGGCGACGCGGAGCGCGAGAAGAGTGCCTCGGGTACCGACGAAGGCCGTCCCATCATCGGCGTCCATGGATGTCTGGTCAATCGTTCCGCCGACACAGGTCCCGCTGGACCCGGATGCCGATCGTCGACGGACTCACCGACGGGTAGCGCAGAGCTGATCAAGGAACTGGTCGCCACCACCGGCATCACGCTGATGGATCTGCACGGCATCGGGGCGTCCGGCGCCGCACGGCTGCTGTCGAGGTCGGCGCGATCACACGCTTCCCGGAGCGGGGGCATTTCGCGTCCTGGAACTGCACCGCCCCCATCGACGCCTCCTCCGGCGACCAGGTCCGACACCGGCGCGGCCAAAAAGGCATATGGACTGTCACCCTCTCCGCACCATACGAACCTCACCAACTGCCTTGGAGGAGGAGCAGGAGTGGCGGGCTGGGATTCATCACGGTGGTCGCGTTGGCGGCGACGACTACCAGCGCGGCCATGGCCGCCACGGCCGTGAGCAGGCTCAGCCACCGACGTCGGCGGCGCCACGTCACCACCGACAGGCCGATGAGAACGGCTGCCAACAGGCCGACCAGCAGACCCTTCGCCACGTGCCACCGCACGTACTCGTCGAGCATCACATCCAGGGCGGGCGACGTCGGGCCGTTGTGGAGCTGGTCGCGGATCTGAGCCAGGACGGCGATCAGATCGGCGTCGGCGGGGCCGGACGCCAGGATCGGCAGTAACGTGCCGAAGGGCGACACGGCCCCCTGGACGTTGGCGATCAGCAGCACCGCTGCGACGAGCGCGAGCGTCCCGATCGCCGGCCGGAACCGCCGGTGCAGGACGGCCAGCGTCACCAGGACCACGAGCAACGGCAGTGCGATCACCACCCGCGCCAGGTGGTAATGGAACTGGTAGTCGACGAGGTACTGGAGGTCCGGCCGGAAGTCCGGACTGCCCGAGGACCAGTAGCCGACGAAGGCGCGCGGGAAGTCGCCGAGCCGGCCGGGGCCGAACAGCAGCGGCGGGGCGAGAAAGAAGGCCGTGGCCAGGATCATGGCCATGGTGAGGAGCCCGGCGTCACGCCGCCGGGCGGTGGTGGTGATCAAAGAGGACTCCTAGTCGGATCGGCTGCGCAGGTACGCGAGCACAGCGAGGACCCGCCGGTTGGTGTCGTCGCTGACCGGCAGGTTCAGCTTGGTGAAGAAGTTGCCGATGTGCTTGGCGACACCGGCCTCGGTCAGGGAGAGCAGCCGGGCGGCGGCCGCGTTCGAGTGGCCCTGCGCGACCAGGGCGAGAACCTCGCGTTCGCGGGCGGAGAGCTGTTTGAGCGGGTCTCGGCGATGTTGCATCAGCTGCCGTACGACCTCGGGGTCGACCACCGTGCCGCCCTCGGCCACCCGGCGGAGCTGCCCGGCGAATTCGGCCACGTCGCCGATGCGGTCTTTGAGCAGGTAACCGACGGACCGGCCGGAACCCGAGGCGAGCAGTTCTCCGGCGTAGCCGTGCTGCACGTACTGGCTGAGGGCGACCACCGCGAGCTCGGGATCTTCGGTGCGCAGCGCGACGGCCGCGCGCAGCCCTTCGTCGATGTAGCCGGGCGGCATCCGCACGTCGGTGACCACGAGCTGCGGGCGGTGCCGGCGGACTGCGGCCAGCAGTGTGGGGGAGTCCCCGACCGCGGCCACGACCTCGACCCCGAACCGGGGCAGCATCGCGCTCAGTCCCTCCCGGAGCAGCACCGAGTCCTCGGCGATCACGATGCGCACGGCAGCTCCACCCGCAGGATCGTCGGGCCGTCGGTGGGACTTGACAACAGCAGCCGGCCACCAGCCGCGGCGGCCCGGTCGGCGAGCCCGGTCAGCCCCGATCCGCGGGCCGGGTCGGCACCACCGCCGCCCCCGTCGCGGACCTCGACCAGCAGCCGGTCGGCCTTGCGCCGGACCGTAACGGTGACTTCGGCGGTGGCGGCGTGCTTCGCAGCGTTGGCCAGGGCCTCGGAGATCGCCGCGTACGCGAGAGACTCCACCTCCGCCGGGAAACGCACCGAGGCGACATCGACACGTACGTCGAGGGAACTCGCGACGGCCAGCTCCTCGACCGCGGCCTGCAGGCCTAGTTCTCGCAGCGTGCGGGGGCTGATACCGCGGATCAGATCGCGCAGCTCGACCATCAGCGTCTTGGCCTGCTCGTGCGCCGAGGCCATCGCGGCAGCGGCCGGCGAGGACGGCGGTAGGTCGAGACGAGCCACCCCGATCTGCATGGTCAGCGCGACCAGTCGCTGCTGGGCGATGTCGTGCAGGTCGCGCTCGATGCGCAGCCGCTCGGCGTCGAACGCGTGCGCCATCCGGGTCCGGGACCGGGCCACCTCGACCAGGTCCTCGGACGGCTCCGGGTACAGCAGCAGCCGGCCCAGCGCGGCGTGCGCCCCGCCGAACAACGCGATCAGGTAGAGCAGGACCGGGATCAACAGCAGTCCGCCGACGACCCGCCCGACGATTCCGGCCAGGGAGTCCATGACCGAGATCCGGTAGTCCACCGAGATCGGCGTCGAAACGACCACCAGCCCGATCAACCCCAGCACCCCGAGCCACATCGGGCCGACAATGCCCAGCAGCACCGCGTAGGCCACCGCCCGCCAGGTGGCCGGGTCGGTGTAGAGGGCGCCACGTCGCCCGGGCGACAGCGGGGCATCGCCGACCAGCCGCAGCCGCCACCGTTCGGCCCGGGCCATCGAGAGCGTCAACCGGGGGCCGAGTAGCGCGAGCATGCCCACTCCGACGAGCCCGAGGCCGGCCGCCACGATCAGGTGACCACCCGTATGCCCGGAACAGAGCACCACCACGGCTAGGAAAACCGGCGTCAGCGGCACCGCCAGCAGAAGCCACAGAAGGCCCGAGGCCACTGCCGTCGTGGCGCAATAGGCAAACCCGCGCCACGGCCAGGCCGAGATCAGGAACCGTCGCCCAGTCATCGCCCCAAGCAGCGTGTCTGTCACGCGTCCAAAGTTAGGCGGCCGCCCACAACCTCCGACAGCGCGCTGGTTCGACTCTTGAGGTAGACCTGGCACTACCCGTTCGCTCGGCCGCTTCCAGCGTAAGGAGCAAAAGCGAACGGCCCGTTACCCGAACATCGGGAACGAGCCGTTGACCTGCATAAACGATGGTGGGCGATACTGGGATCGAACCAGTGACCTCTCCGGTGTGAACGGAGCGCTCTCCCGCTGAGCTAATCGCCCTCAACGGAGTCAGACTGTACCGGAACCCGGGCCGCGCGCGCGAACCAGGGTCCCGGCGCGTCAGCTTCCGGTGACGAACTTCCAGATCACCGCGGCCAGGTCGATGCCCATGGTGAGCTTGACCGACAGCCAGACCACGGCCGAGATGAAGATGAAGCCGGCCAGGCCGATCAGGGCGCGCATCGGCAGGGACTGCTTCAGCACCCAGTGGGTCCAGGCCTGGACGTGCTTCTTGGTGAAGTGCAGGAGTCGGCGGGCCCAGGCGAACTCGACGGCCAGGATCGCCAGGCCGAGGATCACGATGGCCCAGCCCGGTCCGGGGAACGGGATCAGCACGATGCCGACCGCCACCACGACGGCGCCCAGGACGCCGACGCCGATCTTCAGGGCCAGCCGGCCGGTGGGGTTGGCACGGATCCGGTCCAGGACCCCCGGAGGTGAGTGTTCCTCGGGTGGGGATTCGGTCAGGGGTTCCGATTGGGACATCTCGTTCACTTTCGCGGCAAAGATCGCGGGCTCCCGGTCATTTCATCCCCCAGTGTTCCCCGCCCCCGTCACTACCCGGGAGGAATGGACGTTACCGGAGTGAGTCAACTGCTGGGCCACCCGACGCCGGGCGAAACCGAGTACATGGGCAGAACAGGTCAAGATACCGTTTAACGCCTCCTCCGGAGAGCTTATCGGAAGCGCCTTCCCACTACTGGGTGAGATCAGCGTATGGCGGAGCGTAATGACAGGGATCACCTGAGTATGGGAAACGCGGGGTTCACCAGCCTCGCAGCGGTGCCGGGGGGAGTTCGTCCATGAGTACCATTCGTCCAACGACCGTCGAGGTCGAAACCTCGCTGCGGCTCGTAGCGCCAGATGCCACGGCTCTGCCCGTGCGCGCCAGTCTGCGGTACGACCCAGCCGACCCGTATGCCGTGCACGTGTTGTTCCACGCGGAATCAGCCGGTGGGGAAGCCGTTAGCTGGTCCTTCGCGCGGGAACTGCTCGTGACCGGGCTCGATGAGCCGGCGGGTATCGGGGACGTCCGGGTGTGGCCGTGGGCCACGCCGCGGGGCGACTTCGTGGCTCTCGCGCTGTCGTCGCCAGACGGCAACGCATTGTTCGAAGTGCCGCGCAGTGTCCTGGTCCGGTTCCTGCGGCGCACCTATGTGGTGGTGCCGCGGGGCCGGGAGTCCGATCACCTGGACGTGGACGCGGCGGTCAACCGGCTGCTCGCCGGTCGATAGCGACAGGAATTACCGGGGCGACCCCCGCGGGACCGGCCGGGCCCGACCGGGCCGCCGGTTGGCGGGCCGGGGCGGGGGGCCGG
>NZ_JBEZGQ010000171.1:0-11701 GCF_040650095.1 Actinoplanes sp. NPDC048791
GCCGAGGCGGCGGCTGGAGCCGGCCAGGTCCCGGGTCGCGCGGACCAGCCGGCTGCCGAGCCGGTCGGCCACCAGCGTCGAGCCGGCCACCAGGGCGATGGCCAGGCCACCGAGGGCGAACCAGGCCGGCCACACCCCGCGCCGCATCTCCGCCTCGGGAACGTAGACCTCGATGACCACCGCCCGGCCGTCGCTGAGCACGCTGGGTTGCAGGTAGGCCAGGCCGCCGGCCGCCGGCGCGGTCACCGGCCGCCGGTAGGAGGTGGCCGAGGCGACGTCCGTGCCGGTCACGTGGGTGGTGCCGACCGGGGCGATGCCGGGCAGGTGCACCGCGAGCCGGCCCGCGCTACCGGCCACCGTGCTGGCAACGGCGCTGGTCAGCAGCTTGGGATCGGCGTTCACGGCGAGGGCGGCGACCATGGCCGCGGCCTGCTGGCGGGCGTCACCGATGGCCCGGTCGTGGGCGATCTGCCGGGTCGCGAAGATGAGCGGCACGAGGAACGCCAGAGCGACCATCGACGTGATGGCCAGGGCCAGCCGGTTCAGCTGCCACCTCACTGTTCCCACCTCACTGGGGTTCGACCATCATCACGCCGACCCCGCGCACGGTGTGCAGGAACCGGGGCGCGGCGGCCGTCTCGCCGAGCTTGCGGCGCAGCCAGGAGATGTGCACGTCGATGGTCTGCTCCTCGCCGATCCGCGACTGGTTCCACACCTCGGTCAGCAGCTCGCGCCGGCTGACCACCTGCCCGACCCGTTCGGCCAGGTACGTGAGCACGTCGAACTCCCGCCGGGTCAGTTGCAGCGGCTTGCCGTGCAACGACGCCTTGCGCTGCCGCGGGCTGATCGTCAGCTCACCGACGGTGATGGTGTTGGGCGTGGTGTCGGCCGCGGCCCGGGTCCGCCGCAGCACCGCCTCGATCCGGGCCAGGATGTGCCCGCCGGAGAACGGCTTGGTCACGTAGTCGTCGGCGCCGGCGCTGAGCAGCGTGATGATGTCGGCCTCGGCCCGCCGGGCGGTGGCCACGATGACCGGCACCTCGGACACCTGCCGCATCATCCGCAGGGCGTCCGTGCCGTCGATGTCGGGCAGGCCCAGGTCGAGGATCACCAGATCGGGCCGTTCCTGGGTGAGGATCCGGAGCGCCTCGGTCGCCTGGCCGACCGGCCGCACCACGTGCCCGGCGTCGGACAACGCCCGGGTCAGGGCGGCCGTGATGTAGCGATCGTCCTCGACCAGCAGAATCAGCGCCATGGCGACACCCTAGAACCAAGTGGGATCATGGTCGCGTGCGATCTCCCCTGGCTCCCGTGCTCGGCTGGTGTGCCGCGACCGTCACCAGCGTGGCGCTGGCGTCGGTGGCCATGCTGCCCGTGCTGCGCACCGCGACGCCGGACGAGAGCTCGCTCGTCTCGGTGGATCAGCTGCGCGACTCCGGGCAGGCCGGGCCCTCGCCGCTGCCGCCGCCCAGCACGTCCCCCACCGCGGAGCCCGAGCCGGAGCCCAGCGCCACGACCACCACCAGGACGCGGCGGCCGACCTCAGCGCCGGCGCGCACCTCGGCCACGCCGTCCCCGCCGCGGACGACGACGACCACCGCTCCCGCCGAGAGCACCACCACGACCGAGGACGGCTGGACGGTGACCACGGACGGTGACGGCAGCAAGTCGTACGTGCGCTCGTTCCGGGTCGAGGGCGGCTCCGCGGTGATCCGGGTGACCGAGGACAACGTCAAGGTGGTCACCGCGACGCCCAGCGACGGCTTCTCGGTGGCGACGGTGCAGAACAGCCCGGACAACCTCGCGGTCTACTTCAACGAGGTCAACCACAGCTTCATCATCCATGTGGCCTGGAACATCAACAAACCGTTCGCCGAGGTCAGCGAGATCGGCGAGTAGGGGCGGGCTCAGGCACAGACGACCTGGACGCCAGCGTCGCGGAAGCCGGCCAGCAGCTCCTCCGGTGCCCCGGAGTCGGTGACCAGTGTCTCGACCTTGCTGATCGGGCAGATCCGGGCGAAGGCGTGGCCGCCGAGCTTGGACGAGTCGGCGATCACCACGACCCGCTTGGCCCGGGCGACCATCAGGCTGTTCATCGCCGCCTCACCCTCGTGGTGGGCCGCCGCGCCGAGCTCCACGTCGAGCGCGTCCACCCCGAGCAGCACGATGTCGAGGGTGACCTCCTTGAGCAGCGCCCCGCCGAGCGGGCCGACCAGCTCGAAGGACTGCGGGCGGACCACGCCGCCGGCCACCACGATCTTCATCCGGGAACGGACCAGCAGCTCGTTGGCGATGTTCAGCGCGTTGGTGACCACGGTCAGCTGGGCGCCGTCGCCGCTGGTGTTGAGGTCGGGCCGGACCGCCAGGGCCCGGGCCACCTCGGTCATGGTGGTGCCGCCGTTGAGCCCGACCACGGTGCCCGGCACCACCAGGTTGGCCGCCGCCTCGCCGATGCGCTGCTTCTCCGCCGAGTGCTTGGCGCTCTTGTAGCGCAGCGGCAGGTCGTAGGAGACGCCGTTGGCGACCGCGCCGCCCCGGGTCCGGGTGATCATCTGCTGCTGCGCGAGCTGGTCGAAGTCGCGGCGGATGGTGGCCTGCGAGACGTCGAGCCGGCCGGCGGCGTCCTCGACGCTGACCCGGCCGCTCTCGGCCAGTAACTCGAGCAGGGCATTCCACCGCGCGTACCGGTCCACCCGAGCTCCCTGCTGCACGTTTCGTGATAAGAGTGTGCACATTAGTGCGCGAAACCTCACGAAGCAAAGAGCGTGCCTGCTCGAACACGCTCCGGTGGTTGCGGATGCGCAGACCTTCCACGCAGAATGACGCTCGAAATACCGGTGAACCGAGCGCATCTGCGCAGGCGATTGTAGGGAAAACTGCCATGAGTCACGTCAAGGTGGAGATCGCCAGCCAGCCCGACTGCTGGCTGCAGGCCGCCAAACTCGCCGACTCGCCCGGCCTGCCCGGCCCGGGCGAACGGGTCGCGGTCGTGGGTTGCGGCACCTCCTGGTTCATGGCGAAGGCCTACGCCGCCCTGCGGGAGCAGTCGGCCCTCGGCGAGACCGACGCCTTCCAGGCCTCCGAGTTCCCGCTCGGCCGCAGCTACGACCGGGTCGTCGCGATCACCCGTTCCGGCACGACGACCGAGGTCATCGAGCTGCTGGACGCGCTGGACGGCCGGACGCCGACCACCGTCATCACCGCCGACGGCGCCGAGCCGGCCGCCGCGGTGGCCAAGGACGCGGTGGTGCTGGACTTCGCCGACGAGCTCTCCGTCGTGCAGACCCGGTTCGCCACCAGCACCCTGGCGATGCTCCGGGCCCACCTGGGCGTCGACATCGAGCCGATCGCCGCCGACGCCGAGGTCGCCGTCCGCCTGCCGCTGCCCGTGCACCCCGCGCTGGCCCAGCAGATCACCTTCCTCGGCCGCGGCTGGACGATCGGGCTCGCCGAGGAGGCCGCCCTCAAGTGCCGCGAGGCCGCGGCGTGGTGGGCCGAGGCGTACCCGGCGATGGACTACCGGCACGGACCCATCTCGATCGCCGGCCCCGGCCGGGTGGTCTGGGCGTTCGGCGAGATCCCGGCCGGCCTGGCCGACGACGTGGAGGCGACCGGCGCCGCGTTCGTGCACAGCCGCTACAACGGCGGCTACGCCGCGCTGGGCAGCTGGTGCGGCGGCCGGGCCCCGCTCGACCCGATGGCCGACCTCGTCGTGGCCCAGCGCGTCGCCGTGCTGCTGGCCACCAGCCAGGGGCTCGACCCCGACCACCCGCGCAACCTGACCCGCTCGGTCGTCCTCACGTGAGCGCCCGCCCCGGCCTGCGCGGCGAGAGGTAGCACCGTGAGCAACGACGTCGTGGTGGCGCTGGATGTCGGCGGCACCGGCATGAAGTGCGCCCTGGTACGGCCGGACGGCACGGTCCACCACGCCGAGCGGCACCCCACGCTCGCGGCCCGGGGACCCGAGGCGGTCACCGCGAACATCCTCGACGTCGCCGCCGGTCTCGCCGACCGGGCCCGCGCGGACGGGCTGACCCCGGTCGCCGCCGGTGTCGCGGTGCCCGGCGTCGTCGACGAGCAGACCGGCACCGCAGTGTGGTCCAGCAACGTGGGCTTCCGCGACGTACCGCTGCGGGCTCTCGTCTCGGACCGCCTGGGCGTGCCCGCCGCGCTCGGCCACGACGTCCGGGTGGGCGGCATGGCCGAGGCCCGCCTCGGCGCGGGCCGCGAGGAACGGCACGTGCTCTTCATCGCGATCGGCACCGGCATCGCCGCCGCGCACGTGGTCGACGGCAAGGCGTTCGCGGGCGCGCACGGCGCGGCCGGCGAAGTCGGCCACGTCATCGTGCGCCCCGGCGGCCCGCCCTGCGGCTGCGGTGCCCGCGGCTGCCTCGAATCGGTGGCGTCGGCGTCCGCGGTCGGCCGCCGCTACGTGGAGCTCTCCGGCATCACCGGGGTCACCGCCTCCGACGTCGTCACCCGCGCGGCCGCCGGCGAGGAGCTGGCCCGGACCGTCTGGACCGAGGCCGTCGAGGCGTTCGCGGACGGCCTGCTCACCGCCCAGGCGCTGTACGACGCCGGGATCGTGGTGCTCGGCGGCGGGCTCGCCGAGTCCGGGGAGGCCCTGCTCGCCCCGCTGCGGATCGCCCTGGACGCCCGGATCACCTTCCACCGGATGCCGCGGATCGTGCGCGCGGCCCTCGGCGATACCGCGGGCTGCCTCGGCGCGGCCCTGCTGGCCCTCGACACCCTGGAGGCACCTTGACGGAAAAGATCAGCGGCCGCGTCGTCCGGCCCGGGGCAGTGGTCCCCGGGTACGTGGAGGTGGACGGGCCGACGATTCTGGACGTCACGGAACGGGCCCACCCGGGCGACGACATCATCGTCCCGGGCTTCGTGGACCTGCACTGCCACGGCGGCGGCGGGCACACGTTCACCCAGGGCGACCCGGCGGCGGCCCGCGCGGCGGCGGCCTTCCACCTGCGGCACGGCACCACGACGATGCTGGCCAGCCTGGTCAGCTCCCCGTACGAGCTGATGCGCGAGGCCACGACGGCGTACCGGCCCCTGGTCGCCGACGGCACGATCGCCGGGGTGCACTACGAGGGGCCGTACCTGTCACACGCCCGCTGCGGTGCGCAGAACCCGGCCTTCCTGCGCGAGCCGTCGCTGGAGGAACTGACCGCCCTGGTGGAGCTGGGCCAGGGCGCGGTCCGGATGGTCACCATCGCCCCCGAACTGCCCGGCGCCCTGGACGCGGTGAGATACCTGACCGGGCACGGGGTCGTCGCGGCCCTGGGACACACCGATGCGACGTACGAGCAGACCCTGGCCGGGGTCGCGGCCGGCGCGACCGTCGGCACCCACCTGTGCAACGGCATGCGACCGGCCCACCACCGCGAGCCGGGCCCGATCATCGCCCTGCTGGACTCCCCCACGATCGTCTGCGAACTGGTCGCCGACGGCATCCACCTGCACGACGGGATGCTGCGCTTCGCGGCCCACGCGGCCGGACCGGACCGCACGGCACTGGTCACCGACGCGATGGACGCGGCCGGGATGCCGGACGGCCGCTACGAACTGGGCGGCCAGGAGGTGACGGTCGCCGACCGGGTGGCCCGGCTGGTCCGCGACGGCTCGATCGCGGGCAGCACACTGACCATGGACGCGGCGTTCCGGCAGGCGGTGGGCGCGGGACTGGACCTGCCGGCGGCGGCGGAGATGGCGGCGACGACACCGGCCCGCGTCCTGGGCCTGGCCGACGAAGTGGGGGCGCTGGAAGCGGGGCTGCGCGCGGATCTGGTCGTGCTGGCGCCGGATCTGACGGTCAAGCGCGTGATGCGCGCCGGCGCCTGGCTCTGACCGGCGTCACTGCAGCGGGAACGGTTTGCCCAGCGGCCTCTGCTCGAGGTCGTTCAGCACCTTCCGGCAGTCGATGTTGTGCGAGACGTACGGGTTGCCCTGCAACGCCTCGAACAGCGGGCGGTCCCCGTGCAGCTGGTCCGCCTCGTTGTGGCAGGTCAGCCGGAACTGCACCTGCGACTGCGGGATGCGCATGATGTACCGGGTGTCGGCGTGCAGGACCGTCACCCACTCCTCGTTCTCGTCGATCGGGTAGCCGACGAAGCGGTTGGCCGTCTCGATGGTCAGCTCATCGGCGCGGACCTGCTTGTTCTGGGTGGACACCACCGCCGGGTCGGTCACCTGGAAGGCCTGGGCCGAGACCCACGGGACGTCGAGGCTGAAGAGGAAGAGACCGGCCATCGCGCCGGCGCCCAGGTAGACGATGGACAGCCCGCGCAGTCCGGACAGGATCCGGCGGCGGCGACGGCCCAGCTCGCCGGGCAGGTCCGCCCACACCCGCCGGTAGCGCCGGATCACCATCTCCAGCCAGACCGCCACCAGCAGCACAGCCACCCCGCGGACCAGGTAGGTCAGCGGTGAGGCCAGCGCTGTCAGGATCACCACGATCGCGATCAGGGGCCAGAAGGCCGGCCGGATCCGGTCGCGGAACATGACGGCGAACCAGGCCGTGCCGAGCGCGACGGCCGGCAGCACGTAGTACGCGTAGATCGTCACCGTGCCCAGCGCCACCTGACTCGGCGTCGCGACGAGCAGCGCGGTGGTGGTCGTGAGCGAATAGTGGGCGACCCCGTACGACTTGATGATGAACAGCAGCAGCAGGAGCGCCGATCCCACCGCGACCACGTCCCGGAATTCCGGGCCGGACCGGGGGTCAGGATCGCGGTGCACCCTCGCGCGCGGACGGGAGAGGATCGCGGCCGGGTGATCGACGGGGTGGGCGTGGCGTCGGGACATCCTGGGAAGCGTCATCGCTGAGCTGTCCTCTCGAACCGCTAACGGGTCCTGACGCCTCAGAGGGTAGGGCAACTACGCAATCGCCGGTGTCCGGTCACGCGGAGCTTTCAGAAGACCGAGCGGGGGGCGGTGTCACGGAATACCTTTGGGGTCCCGAGACTCGCCAGTGACCTTAATTCACCCGCCCCCCGTAGCCGCGCGGTCCACGATGGGTCGCTCAGTCCGGCTCACTGTCCAGCATCGTAAACCGGGCCTACGACAAGAACTGCGGGGCCTGCAGCCCGGCCGGGCGGTCGATGCCCCGGGGCAGGCCGGGCAGCGGGATCGTGTCCCACGGGATGCGGGCCAGCAGCCGGGTCAGGATCAGGCCGAGCAGCAGTCCGGCCACCGAGTCGGTGATCCAGTGGAAGGCCAGCCAGGTCGTCGTGCAGAAGACGATGGCCGGTGGCAGCACCCGCAACGCGAGGTATGCCCGCGGCGACAGCACCGGCCGGTCCAGCGACCGCAGCAACGCGTTGAGCAGCACCGCGATGACGCCGTACCAGGCCAGCGCGTTCGCCACGTGCCCGGACGGGTAGCTCATCGCCTCGATGCCGGAGGCGTGGGCGTTGAACAGCACCAGCCGGTCCGGGCCGTCGAAGGCCGGGGCCGCGCGGTCCAGCCAGATCTTCAGCGGGCCGATCGTGACGTAGGTCAGCACGAACACCGCCGCGAAGACCAGCAGCGGCCGTACCGAGCGCCGCCGCCAGGCCACCAGCCCGGCCAGCAGCAGCGCGACCGGCATCAGCACCTGGCCGCCCTGGCCGAGGTAGTTGAACACCCGCAGCAGCACGTAGAGCGGCGTGGGCCGGTGCTCGCCGGCCCAGTCGGCCACCCGCTCGTCCAGGGTCAGCAGGTGACCCCGGGCCAGGGCGACGGTCAGCACGACGAAGCCGGCCAGCAGGGCCAGGTCGATCAGCCAGGGCAGCAGCCGGCCGCGTCTCGTCACTGTCGCCGCCGGAGCCCGCATGGCGCATACGGTACGTCAGAGATACGACTTGATCTTGGCGTTCAGCAGGTCGGCGCGGACTCCGGAGTTCGGGCAGCCGCCGAAGTGGTGCAGCGCCACCACCCGGTTGGTCTTGCGGGACAGCACCGGGCTGCCGCTGGATCCACCCTCGGTGTCGCAGTAGTACGAGACGTCCGAGTCCGCGGCGTACCCGTCGAAGGCCGGGTCCGCGACGGCGCAGGTGCCGGCCCGGGCACCGTTGCGCCCGGCGATCCGGGTCGGCTCGCCGGCCGGGTGCTGCGGCACGTAGAGCTCCTGGCCCTTCGTCGGCCTTGCGGTGTCCAGGCTCAGGTAGCCGAACTTCTGCACCGAGCGGAAGTTCTCCACCGTGAAGAGTGTGAAGTCCAGCACGTGCTCGGTGGCCAGCACCTTGTCACCCCAGACCTTGGTGGGCTTGAAGACCTCGAAGCCGCCGCAGGTCGCGCACTGGTAGTTGAACCACACCTCGGTCTCGTACGCGTTCGCCGAGTTGTCGAAGCAGTGGTTGTTGGTCAGCATCCGGTTCTTGCTGCCGACCCGCCAGCCGGTGCACAGCTCGGTGCCGTTGATCAGCAGCCGGGCGATGGCCTTGGAACGGGTGTAGGCCACCGGGTCGGCCGAGCGGTAGCAGACCGCGTCCCTGCTCTCGTCCGAGCCGCAGACCGACTCCTCCCGGCCCGTCCGCCCGGGGGCGGTGAGCTGGGACTCCGGCACGCGCGCCTGTTCCTTGCGCGAGTAGCCGCGGGCCACCTGGTCCACGTTCACGCCGAGCCGGCCGAGCAGCGAGCCGACCAGGTTGCCGCCCCCGCGGTGCATCTCGACGACCGCGGTGTCACCGGTGATCGACATGGCCCAGCGGTCGGTGGACACGCCGTCCAGCAGCCGCGGCGCGTCGTACCGGTAGGACTCGCGGCCCTTGCCGTCGGAGACCGTCACGTAGTCGCCCGGCAGCATCGCCATGCGGCTGAAGTGCACCTTGACGTAGGAGGCCCGCGGGTAGTGGAACACCTCACGTTCCGGGGCGCCGTACCCCAGCAGTTTGTCGATCGACAGCAGCTCGCCGACCTTCTGCCGGCCGTCGCCGCCCTTGGCCGTGGCGGACTCGGCGGTCCGGCCGCCGGGCTCGGCCGGCGAGGCCGACGCGGACGCACTGGCCTGCGGCTTCGCGGTCCGGGTGTCGGTGTCGGCAGCCGGGCTGCTGCTCGGGGTCCCGGCCGTGCCGGTCGTGGCCGCGGGCTGCTGCGCAGCGACGGGGGTACGGGCTGACCCCGCCTCCTGCCAGGAGCCGACCGGGCGACCCTCGTCCGCCGAGTACTTCCAGGCCGCCGCACCGGCAGTGCCGGCCAGTGCCAGGGCCGCACTCGCCCCGACGACGATGCTCACCGCGCGTCGCAAATTCACTCCTGCCCCTCGAGTCACATCGCCGACATACGAAACAATCCGGCGATCTCGCTTCTGTGTAACGAGCCACGTGCGGCAGCGACGTGCGCCCCGCAGCGTGCACACTGGGCTCGTGCGCATCACGTCCGCCCTAGTCGACCCGGCGCTGCTGGACCTGCCGTGGAACGTGCCGCTCGAGGAGTGGCCCGCGTCCCACCTGGTCGCGCTGCCGCAGGGCATCTCGCGGCACATCGTCCGCTTCGTCAAGCTCAACGAAACCGTCTACGCCCTCAAGGAGACCCGGGAACGGATCGCCGAGAAGGAGTACGACCTGCTCCGCGCCCTGGAGCGGATCGACTTCCCGGCGGTGGAGGCGGTGGCCATCGTCAACGACCGCCAGGACGACGACGGCGAGCCGCTGGAGTCGGTGCTGATCACCCGGCACCTGCAGTTCTCGCTGCCGTACCGGGCGTTGTTCTCCCACACCCTGCGGCCCGAGACGATGAACAGGCTGCTCGACGCGCTCGCCGCGCTGATCGTGCGGATGCATCTCATCGGCTTCTCGTGGGGTGACTGCTCGCTGTCCAACACGCTGTTCCGGCGGGACGCGGGCGCCTTCGCGGCGTACCTGGTCGACGCCGAGACGGGCAACCTCTACCCGAAGCTCTCCGAGGGCCAGCGCAGCGAGGACATCGAGATCCTGCGGCTCAACATCTTCGGCGAGTGCCTGGACCTGCAGGCCGCGGAGCTGCTGCACGAGGCGATCGACCCGGAGGCCGTGGTCGACGACATCGTGGCCCGCTACGAGCGGCTGTGGCACGAGGTCACGTACGAGCAGGAGGTGCGCCGTGACGCCCGGCACGACATCGAGGGTCGCATCCGCCGCCTCAACGAGCTGGGCTTCGACGTCGCCGAGGTGGACATGTCCACCGTGGACGGCGGTTACCGGGTCCGGCCCAAGGTGGTGGACGCCGGCTACCACACCCGCCGGCTGCTGCGCCTGACCGGCCTGGACGCCGAGGAGAACCAGGCCCGGCAGCTGCTCAACGACCTGGACGCGTACCGGGCGGAGTCGGACCTGGTCGACGAGCAGCAGGCCGCGCACCGCTGGCTGACCGAGGTCTTCGAGCCGGTGGTCCGGGCGGTGCCGGCCAACCTGCGCCGCAAGCTGGAGCCGCAGGAGATCTTCTCGCAGATCATCCAGCACAAGTGGCTGCTGTCCGAGCGGGCCGGCCGGGACGTGGGCATGGGCCCGGCCGTGCAGTCGTATCTGACCGACGTGCTGGCCCACAAGCCGGACGAGCAGGCGGTCCTGGGCGTCGAGGTGAGCGCCCTGACCGACGGCGAGCCGGTCAGCGAGGACGTGGACGCGCCGATCACGCTCTGACCTGCCGCCCTAGGGCGTCTCGTCGAGCATCGTCGGCTCGGCGGGCGGCGTCGCGTGCTCGACCAGCGCCCGCAGGCCGGCCCGCCGGGCCACGATCATCACCCGGTCGCCGGCGGCCAGGATCCGCCGCGGGTCCGGCGCCCAGTCCACCCACTCGGAGCCGGCCGCGGACAGCCCGATCACCCGCACGCTCAGCGGCCGGTCGGCCTGGCTCAGCGTCGCCCCGTCGAGCGGGGACCCGGCGTAGACCTGCACGCCGGCCACCAGCAGCGCGTGCCGGTCGACCGGGATCGTGGCGAGCACGTCGCGGTCCAGCATCGCCGCGGCGAACGCGGGCGCGGCCAGCCGGGACACACTGCGCGAGCTGTTGATGGAGAAGGCGGTCTGCACCCGCTGCGCGAAGTCGTCGTCGAAGAGCCGCAGCACCACCCGCAGGTCGGGGCGCACCGCGCGGGCGTTCAGCGCCGCCTGCAGGTTGGTGACATCGTCGGTGGAGACGACGACCAGCGCCTTGCTGGTGGCGATGGAGGCCGCCCGCAGCGTCTCCTCCCGCGCGGCGTCGCCGACGATGAACGGCACCCCCAGCTGCTCGGCGGCCTTCGCACCCCGGGCGTCGGCCTTGCGGTCGATCGCGACCACCTGTACGCCGAGGTCGACGAGCTGGCGCAGCACCCGGGTGCCCACGTTGCCCAGCCCGACCACCACTATGTGGTCCTCGTGCCCCGCCGCGGCCCGCCCGCTGGACAGGGCCAGCCGGGCGTTCACCATGCCCTCGACCACCGCCGCCGTGATCAGCGGCAGCAGGGCCAGCCCGGCGATGGTCAGCACCAGCTGCGCGGCCTGCGCGACCCCGTTGCGTTCCATCTCCACATCGGACGAGCCGACCACCGTCAGCAGCGTCACGTAGATGGACTTCCAGAACCCGTTCACCCGGTCGGCGTGCACCAGGACGGCGCCGGACACCAGGGTGATGACCAGGGTGGCCAGCACGGCGATGCCGAGCTTGCGGCTCAGGGCGGCCCGCAGCGCCCGGCCCATCACCCGCAGCGGGCGGCGGCGCCGGCGGGCCCGGACCAGGCGCTGGGCGG
>NZ_JBEZGQ010000172.1:0-11624 GCF_040650095.1 Actinoplanes sp. NPDC048791
GGCGGTGAACCCGTCACTGAGCTGCGGTGCGTGCACGGCCAGGGCCGCGCCGGTGTGGGCGGCGGTCATGGCGAGCCGCCGGGTCGCCAGGCTGCGTGTCATGCCCCCGCCATCGGATTGTCGTGGGTGGTCCAGAGGTCGTCGAGCGGGTCGTCGGCCAGCCGCATCGCCGTGGTCGCCTTGACCGGCAGCGGATCATTGAGCAGCCGGGCCGCGTCACGGGTCGCGGTGCCCCGGATCGCGGCGGCGGTGGCCGCCCACAGCCTTTCCGGGTCGGCGCCGGCGTGGGCCAGCACGGCGATGAGCTGCCCGGCGACCGTGCCGAGAACGGCGGCGGCCAGCTTGGTGCGCAGCACGTCCGGGTCGTCGCTGGGCAGATCACCCTCGACCGGCGGTGCCTCGACGCCGTGGGCGCGCAGCCGGCGGGCGCTGACCCGGACACCACCGAGGTCGCGGTAGACGATCCGGGACGGCCGGCCGCCGTCGAGCACCAGCAGCGTGTTCTGCCCGTGGGCCTCCAGCGCGACGCCGCGGTCCAGCACGGTCAGCAGCGGCGGCAGCAGCAGGTGCACGAGGTCGTGCCACCACGCGTACGGGTCGGTGGCCAGCCCGGGCAGCAGCTCCGGCAGGGCGCCCAGGGGGAGCACGGTCTCGGTCGCGGTGATCCGCGGGGCCTGGCGGCGCAGATAGGCGAGGTGGCGCTGGGGCCGGCCGTTGATCAGGACCGCGCCGGCGGCGGTCTCCCGCAGGACGGTCAGGGGCAGATCGGCGGTGAGGGTGGCGAGCAGGTCGGACAGTCGCGGGCCGTTGTGGACGGCGGCCGGTGAGACGGTACGCACGGCGGAGGTCATCTGGATGTCGACGGCGGTCTTGAGATGGTCGGCGCCGGACAGGGGAGCGACGGTGCGCAGGGACATGAGGGGGCGGACCGGCTCGGTCTCGCCGGCGTCGGTCAGCCACGGGTAGCGGGCGGTGAGGCGTTCGGCCTGCCAGGGGTGGGCGTAGAGCAGGGGTGGGGTGTTGCCGTACCAGCGGTCGGGCGGGACGGCGAGACGGCGCAGGCGGATGACCGGGCGGTGCTCGGGGGCGTAGGCGAGGACGTCGGCGACGGTCATTCCGCCGCGCGTACGGGTGCAGGGGTGCAGGGGGTGGCCTTCGAGGATCCGCTGCTCGAGGCGGCCGAGGCCGTCGGGGTCGCCTTGGGCTCTCTTGAGGTCTTGTGTGGCGGGGGTGGGTGGGGGATCGGCGTAGGCGAGGGCCAGGTTGGCGACGCTGTTGTCGAGCTCCTGGGCGAGGCGTTCGGTGTGGGGGCCGAGGTTCAGAGAGCGCAGCAGGGTGGCGGGGTCGTCGTAGGCGTCAGCCGGGCGGTTTCTGTCCGGATTGGCTTCGTCCCCGTTGGCTTTGTTCCGGCTTGCTTCGTCTCGGCTCGCCTCGTCCCGGCTTGCTTCGTCTCGGCTCGCCTCGTCCCGGCTTGCTTCGTCTCGGCTCGCTTCGTCTCGGCTCGCTTCGTCCCGGCTCGCCTCGTCCCGGCTCGCTTCCTCCCGGCGGAAGCTGCTCGGGCGGCTTCCGCCGCGGGTGAGCCAGGCGGTGAGGCCGGGTTCGGGGGTGGCGAAGGGGAGGGTGGCCGCAGCGGGGGCGGTCAGGGTGCGGCCGTCGGCGAGTTCGACGTGGTGTGCACGGTGGGTTACGCCGGGGAGTGGCTCGTGGTGCAGGGTGTTGAGGAGGCGGGCCATGATCCCGGCTCGGGCCGCCGGGAGGGCCGCGTCGTAGGTCGCCACCAGGTCCGGGCGGTGTTTGTGCAGCTCAATGCGGGTTCTGGCGGGGTCGGCGGTGTGCCCGTCGGGTAGTGCTGGGGTGGTCGGTGGTGTGGGCACGGGTCATATTCTCCGGCAGTCGGCTTGTGAGGGTCGGGCCGGGCCTGCCATCCAACATCCTAGGATGCCTTACAGGGTGTGCGCTCGGTCGCCCACGCGCGGCCGTTCCAAACCAAAAAGGAATCAACGACTACGCCTGATTTGAATTCAGCCTTGGGGGATTGGGCGCAGGGGTGATCGCGGGGTGCGGTTACTGCGCACCGGCGGCGGGGGTGGGCTCGTCGCCGGTTGTGGTGTGGCGTCCCGCTGCGGGTTCTGGCGGCGTGCGGTCAGGTCAGCTGCTGGCACTGTGGGGTGTTCGTCGGGGGCTTGTTCCGTAGCCACCGTGCGGGGTTGGCCTTTACTTCTGCTGCATGCTCTTGAGGAAGTCGGCTTCCCTCGTCGGGTCCAGGCCTACCGGGGTGCGGTCGGGGCGTTGTGGTGCCGTACCGCCGATTTTTTGCAGCCAGGTCCAGGTGTCGACGATCGTCTCGCGAACCGGGCGGATCTTCAGGCCGATGGCCTGGGCCTTGGTGACGTCGGCGCCGTGCATGAACGCGTAGTCGTGGCCGGTGAGCCAGATGGGGAGGTCCATCCAGGGTTCGATGCCGGCGTCGAGGATTGCCTGGGGGTCGGCCCAGTGCAGGTCCGCGTGGTTGCCGGTGACCTCGTTCGCTGTTTCCAGCAGCTCGGCCATCGTGGTGTGGCCGGGTGGGCTGACCACGTTGTAGGGGCCGGCGGCGCCCTGCTCCGCGGCGTCGAGCATCCAGGTGGCCAGGTCGCGGGCGTCGATGTACTGCAGTTCGAGGTCTTCCGGGCCGGGCGCGAGGGTGGGTCCGCCGCGGGCGAGGCGGTTGAGCCACCAGGGGAGGCGGCCGATGTTCTCCCCGGGGCCCAGGATCAGTCCGGCGCGGGCGAGCAGGACCGGGCCGGTGAAGTTCTGCTCGGCGGCGAGTTCGGCGCCGCGTTTGGCCGCCGAGTAGGGGCCGTCGTCGTCGGAGTCGGGGGAGGCGTCGACGAGCGGGTCGTCCTCGGTGCGTGCGGGGGTGTCGGTGTCGGCGTGCACGCTGCGGCTCGAGAGGTACGTGTAGTGGCCGGCGCGGCCGTCGAGGGTCCGGGCGGCGTCGCGGACGGCGCTGGGGCGTCCGGACCAGGTGTCGACGACCAGGTCCCAGGTGCCGCCGGTCAGTGCGGTGAGGCCGGCGGGGCTGAGGCGGTCGCCGGTGAGGCAGGTGGTGCCCGGCGGGGGTGGCTGGTGGCCGCGGTTGAGGACGGTGACGGTGTGCCCGCGTTTCTGGGCCTCGTCGATGAGGGCGGGACCGACGAACCCTGTGCCGCCGAGCACGAGCAGCTTCATGTGGTCGACGATGCCTTTTGTCGTACCCCGGGCGGAAGATGTGATCGCTGACAGCGGAACCGGGGGTGCGAGATGGCGTTGCGGGTGGACCTGACGTTCGACTGTGCGCGGGCGGTGGAGCTGGCGCAGTTCTGGAAGCTGGCGCTGGGCTATGTGGACGAGCCGCCGCCGGCGCCGTTCCGGACCCGGGAGGAGTGGGCGGCGTCGTTCGGTCCGCCGGAGGACGACGAGGGTGGCGGGGCGTGGCTGCACGATCCGGAGGGGATCGGTCCGCGGCTGGTGTTCCTGGAGGTGCCGGAGCCGAAGGTGGCGAAGAACAGGCTGCACATCGACGTACGGGTGGGCCGGTACGGCTCGCCGGAGCAGGTGTGGGAGCGGGTCGAGGCGAAGGTGGCGCAGCTGGTGGGTGCGGGTGCGTCGGTGCTGGCGGTGGATGGCACGCATCACGTGGTGCTGGCTGATCCGGAGGGCAACGAGTTCTGCGTGGCGGGCTGAGGCTCGGTTTTGTCCGCGGGGTCCTTTGTTCGCCGGGCCAGGCGCCTTTGTCCGCGGGGTCAGGGGCCGAGGGGGAAGTCGGCGACGGGGTGCCAGTTGTCGCCGGGTTCGCGGGCGCCGGCGATCAGGCGGATCGAGGTGACGGTGGTGGTGATCGGCAGGTGGCGGGTGACTGCGGTGGCGGCTGCTTCGAGGGTGGGCCGGGGGTGGTCGTGGCCGATGGTGAGGTGCGGGATCGTCTCGTCGAATGCGCCGCCGTAGGGCTGGGCCTGGGGGAATCGTGCGGCTAGGGCGGCGGTGAGAGCGATGAAGGGTTGGGCCGGGTTCGGGGCGAGCCAGACCACGGTGTCGCCGAACCAGCCGATGCTGTCGAGGGTCACGTCGAAGGGGGTTTCCGCAGCGGCGATCTGGTGGATGGCGGTCAGGGTGTCGTCGTTGATCTTGTCTGGGGGCAGAAACGGGAAGACGAGGGTGATGTGGGCGGGCACCCCCCAGGATGCTGCGCGGTCCAGGGCGGTGCGGTGGGCGTTGACGGCTGGTTCGGCGGCGGGGATCTCGATGATGAGGGCGGTGTGGGTGGGTTCCATGGGTTGATTCTTGCGGGGTGGGCTGTCGGTCCGGCTCCTGTCCGATCGGGTGGGCCGGGTCGGTGTATCCCGGCACCCTGCTCTCGGCGTCTGGTCCGGTACGACCGCCCGCATCTGCCCTGGGGCGGGTTTGGCCCAACACACCACGCCCGCCAGCTGGCCCGTCCACAGTTTGAGCAAGCTCTGTCACGGACCATAGCGTTGAGAACGTGCACCCCCTGCGCCGCTCGCTGGTCAGGGAGTACTCCAGCGTCGGCACCATGAGCAGCAGATGGGGCTGGTCCAGGCCTGAGCAGCAAGCAACTGACCGGGCTTGCTGCTCAGGCTTGGCCGCCTGCCGGGGTCGGCGCGCTCTCGCTCGGCGCGCTCTCGTTCGGCGGCGTCATAGGCCTCACACCGGTGCGCTGGCCGTCGGAGTCGGCGTGTGCGCGGTCCGCGAGGTCAGGACTGCTCTGACGCCGTCGAGGTGGTGATGTGCACCGGTGGTTCGCCTCCTGCTTCGATGACGTCGACGCATCGGCCGAGGGCGGCGATCATGTACCGGCGCCACAGCGGGGTGAAGGGGCCGGCGAGGATCCATCGGCGGCCGGGGAGCGGCTTGAACTCGTAGGACCAGCGGATGAGGGTGCCGGGCCCGTCGGGGTTCATGGTGAACTCGCCGCGGATTCCGGCCGTGAGGCGGGACAGGACGTTGGTGAAGTTCGTCAGCTGGTAGGCGAAGCTGTGCCCGTCGGTGTACTCGGTGAGTTGTTCGTCGGCCTGGGATCCGTCGTCGAACTGGGGGTTTCGTCGTGCGCCGACGTGGTTCCAGGGTTCGGTCTGGTTTTCGACGCGGGTGATGCCGGGGAATGGCGCCACCGGGCGGAAGACGGTCGGCAGGTCGATGGGGACCAGGGCCCGGAAGGTGTCGGCGGGTGTCTTCCAGGTGCGTTGCTGGACGGTGATGGTGACGGTCTTGTCGGCGGGGCCGATGAGGAGTTCGGTCATGGTTCAGCTCTCCGTGGTGGGTGAGGATCGGGTGGTCGGGTAGCTGCGCTGGTCGCCGCTGTACAAGGTGGTCGGGTCGGGTGCGTTCAGCGGTTCGTCGGCGCGCGGGTGGGCGGTGGCCGGCGCGCGGGGGCTTCGCCGGCCACCTTGCGCTCCTGCTAGTTGAGGGTGGCGTTGGGGGCGACGACGACGATCTTGCCGTTGATCGGGGCGGTGGCGACTTCGGCGTGCACCTGCGCCAGGCCGGCCAGCGGGACCCGCCGGGTCGTTGCGAGGTGCAGCTTTCCGGCGTCGAGCAGGGTCACCAGTTGGGCGAGCTGTTCGGCGTCGGGGCGGAAGTAGAGGTTGATTCCGCGTACGCCGCGGGGCTCGTCGGATGCGGCGGGCATCCACACGGTGGTGTTGACCAGGACGCCGCCGTCGCGGATTGCGGGGGCCAGGGCGGTCATCTGTTCCGGGGCGATCGGGGCGAAGTTGAGCACGACGTCGACCGGCTCGGGCAGCGGCGGGATCCCGTGGCCGTGGATCTCGTCGGCACCGGCCATCTTGGCCTGTTCGGAGCTGCGCGGGCCGGTCGTGGCGATCACGTACGCGCCGGCGTTCTTGGCCAGTTGCACCGCGTAGCTGCCGACGACGCCGCCTGCGCCGTTGATCAGGACGCGTTGGCCGGTGGTCAGCTTGGCGTGGTCGAACAGGGCCTGCCATGCGGTGAGTCCGACCAGCGGTAGTCCAGCGGCGTCCACCAGTGGGACGCTCGTGGGGGCTGCCGTGAGCATCCGGGCCGGGGCGATGGCGTACTCGGCGGCCGCGCCGGTGCTGGTCAGGGGCAGGGCGCCGATCACCCGGTCGCCGATGGTGAAGCCGGTGACGTTTTCGCCGAGGGCGTCGACCGTGCCGGCGAGGTCGATGCCGGGGGTGTGTGGCAGCCGGACCGGGATGGGGCCCTGCATGACGCCGGCGCGGATGTTGGCCTCGACCGGGTTGAACGATGTCGCCGCCACCCGGATCCGGACTTCGTCGGCGCCGGGGACGGGCTGGTCCGCGTCTTCGTAGCGCAGGACCTCGGGGGTGCCGTACTCGTGGAAACGTACTGCTTTCATGACGAGCCTCGTCCTTCTGTTCTGAAGGTGCTTCGATTTTCGAAGCACGTCGATCATGGGTGGCTTCGCGTTCGAAGCAGGTCCGGGTTTACCGCCGGCCGGCAGAGTTGCTCGCGGCGGCCAGAGCGCGGAGCTTCGCGTGGCTGGCGGAGCCGGGGACGGCCGTGAAGGCCAGCAGCGTCTGGCGCTCGGCCGGGCAGATCAGCAGGTGGCGGTACAGCGTCAGCCGGCCCAGTGCGATGTGCCGGTAGCGCCTCGGGCGGTGCCGTACGGGGACACCGACCTCGACGAGGTAGCGTGCCCGCGCCGACGGGTCGTTCAGCCAGCGATCGACCAGGAAACGCGACGGTCCGCCGGTGCAGGTGTAGTCGCCGAACAGGGCGATCGCTGGGCGGGTCTGCAGCAACACTTCGCCGAACCGGGAGAACACTGTCGCGGGGTGCTCCGGCAGGTGCGCGACGACGAGCTCCAGGACCGGGCTGGCCCGGTGACCGGGTGTCGCCTGGTCGTGGTGCTGCTGGAGGAAGTGCGCCAGTATTTCCCGGTCCATCGTTGCTCACCGCCTTCCCGGTTCGACCACTTGAGCGTGGCGCAGAACGGTGGGCGGGTGAATGTTCTCGTTGTCCACGGTATGGCAGACCATGGATAAAAGGTTCAGGCGGCCTTGGTGATCAGCTGCCGGAGTTTCTCCTCGCTCGGCGATCCGGGTTCGGCCATGAAGACCAGCAGTTCCTGGCCCTCGTCGGGATCCACCAGCCGCCGGCTGTACAACTCCAGCTCGCCCACTTCCGGGTGGCGGTAGCGTTTGAGGTCGTGGTGGTGGGTGACGTCCACCTCGTGGCGCCGCCAGACCTCGGCGAACGTGGGGCTTTCCGCCAGCAGCGCGTCGACGATCTCTCCGGCGGTGCCGGCCGGGTCGGTGGTGTATGCCGCCCGCAGGTCCACGGTGAAGACCCGGCCGCGGACGTCGTGGTCCTCGGGCGGATAGATGGCCCGCTGGGCCGGGTCGGTGAACCAGCGGTAGACCAGGTAGCGCGACAGGCCGTCGAAGCGGGTGTAGTCGCCGAACAGGGCCATCGCCGCCGGGGTCTGCAGCAGCGCCTCACCGAACCGGGAGAACACGATCGCGGGCGTGTCCGGGAGCTGCTCGGCGATGGTCCTGATGGCCAGACCGACCCGGTCGTCGGGCAGGGTGCGCCGCGGAGCCGCGTGCCCGCCGAGGGCGAACAGGTGTTCCGCCTCGCTCGGGCTGAGCCGTAACGCCCGGGCGAGGGCGGCCAGCATCTGTTCGGACGGCATCGGGCCGCGTTTCTGCTCGAGCCGGCTGTAGTAGTCGGCCGACATGCCGGCCAGCACCGCGACCTCCTCGCGTCGGAGCCCACCGGTACGACGCCGGGCACCCCTTGGGAGCCCGACTTGTTCCGGCTGCAGGGCTTCCCGGCGGGCCCGGAGGAAGTCCGCCAGCAACGCGCGGTCCATCGCTTCGTCCGGCCTCAGTCGCTCAGGCTGCGCGGGGCGCGAGGCTTGGCGGAGGGGTGCGGAGCGGCGCGCCGGTGGTCGCGGACCCGTGCCAGGTCAGCGCCCGGGCCCGGCGTCGCTTCACTCATCCCGTGATCGTAAGCGTTCGCGGTGGCCGGGCCCGTCCGCGCCCGGCTCAGCCGATGAACGCTGCCCGGAAGTCGATGGTGGCGATCATCTGCCCGCGGTTGTTGATCCCGACCGGCATCTCGTTGCCGGTGAGTCCCCGGGTGGTCAGGTCGATGATCTGCCGGTTGCGCCACAGCACCGGCCGGCTGGTGCCGTCCGGGGTCTGGGCGACTCCCGCGAACACGCCTTTGTCGTTGACGGCGGTGGCGTTGCCGTCCGGCCCGCCGAGCGTCCCCAGCTCCACCGGCCCGAGCGGGTAGGTCACCGGCCGGGTGCGCCCCAGCTCGTCGGTCGAGTATCCGGCGATGATGCCGCTGTTGTTGATGTCGTTGGGGTAGTTGCTGCCGGGGGTGGCGATGGGCCCGAAGCCGCTGGTGGAGCCGTACTGCTGGAAGCCGAGGTAGGTGTTGTCGAAGATCATCAGCACCTTGGCCTCGTTGTTGATCTTTCCGGTGGTGCGGGCGGTGTTGTTCTCCGGGCCGAGCTCGGTGACGGTGCCGTTGTGCCAGATCAGGCGGCTGGTCTGGGCGCCGGTTTCGTCGACCCGGGAGACCAGGACCTGGCCTTTGTCGTTGATGTCCCAGCCGATGCTGCGGCCCTGGCCGAGGTCGGTGATGCGGCCGCGGTGCCAGATGACGGCGCGGTATTCGCCGGCCGGGTTCAGGGCGGTGCCGGCGATGGTGCCGTTCTCGTTGATGCCGTGGGCTTCGGCGTAGTGGCCGCCGGGCAGGGTGGGGAGGTCGGTGAGTTTGCCGTTCTTCCAGGAGAAGGCGTGCAGCTCGCCGTCGGCGGTGAGGCTGCGGCCGACGGCGACGCCTTTGTCGTTGAGGTCGTAGACCTCGGTGGAGAGGCCGCCGAGGGTGCCGAGGTCGGTGACCGTGTATTGCCGGGGTGCCGCGGTGGCCGGTGTGGCCAGTGCGGTGGCGGCGACGGTGGCGGTGAGCACGGCAGCGAGCAGTGTTCTCATGTTTTCCCCCCGTGGGATGACAGCGAGTTGTTCCAGTGTGGACCGGGGTGCCGGGCGGCGGGAGAGCCGATCATCCAGGAGTGCCCTGACAGATGTCATGGGATGGTCGTGACGGTTGCCCCCCTCGGTCGTCGCCGGCCGGGCTGAGGATCGGGGTATGACAGTTACCGCGTTGCCTGAGGCCGGGATCCGCGGGTCCGGCCAGTTCGCCGTCGACCTGGAGGCGGTGGTGAAGCGTTTCGGGGCGGTCACCGCCGTCGACGGGATCAGTTTGCGGATCCGTCCGGGGGAGGTGGTGGCCCTGCTGGGGCCCAACGGTGCGGGCAAGACCAGCACGGTGGACATGCTGCTGGGCCTGTCGGCACCGACCGAGGGCACGGCCAGGGTGTACGGCCGCCCGCCGCGTGAGGCGGTGGCGCTGGGGCTGGTGTCGGCGGTGATGCAGACCGGTGGCCTGTTGAAGGACTACACGGTCGAGGAGACCGTACGGCTGACCGCGGTCCTGTTCGGGCGGGGCCGCGCCGACGTGACGCGGGCGCTGGAGCGGGCCGGGATCGCGGACATCGGTCAGCGGCTGGTCGGCAAGTGCTCGGGTGGCCAGCAGCAGCGGCTGCGGTTCGCGATGGCGTTGCTGCCGGATCCGGAGCTGCTGATCCTGGACGAGCCGACCACGGGGATGGACGTCGGGGGCCGGCATGACTTCTGGACGTCGATCCGCGAGGACGCGCGGGGTGGCCGTACGGTCATTTTCGCCACGCACTACCTGGAGGAGGCCGACGCGTACGCCGACCGGGTGGTCTTCGTGCGGCGGGGCCGGGTGGTGGCCGACGGTACGGCGGCCGAGGTGAAGGCGCTGGCGTCGGGCCGTACGGTCCGGGCGACGCTGCCGGGTGCCAGTGAGGCCGACCTGCGGGCGTTGCCGGGGGTCGAGTCGGTGGAGCTGCGTGGTGACACCGTTTACGTGCATGCGAGCGACACCGATCAGGTGGCGCGTTATCTGCTGGCGGAGACCGCCGCCCGGGATCTGGAGATCACCTCCCGGAACCTGGAGCAGGCGTTCCTGACCCTGACCGCCGACGACACGACCCCGGAGAGTGCCCGATGAGCATGCCTGTCGCCCGTAGCCTGCCGCGTTTCGGCGGTTTCAGTTTCGCGATGATCGGGCTGGAGCTGCGGCGGATGGTCCGCAACAAGCGCACGGTGATCTTCACGGTGGTGTTGCCGGCGGCGTTCTTCCTGCTGTTCGGCACGAATTCGGCGTCGCGCTCCGAGCGCATCGGTGGCGGGAACGTGACCGGCTACATCCTGGTCAGCATGGCGGTGTACGGGGCGATGCTGGCCACGACCAGCGGTGGGGCGATGGTGTCGATCGAGCGGGCGGCGGGGTGGAGCCGGCAGTTGCGGCTGACGCCGTTGCGGCCGGGGGCGTACATCGCGGTGAAGCTGGTCCTGGCGATGGTGATCGGCGCGGTGTCCGTGGGCGTGACGTTCGTGGTCGGGGCATTGTCGGGGGCGCAGTTGCCGGCGTCGGCGTGGGTGGCCTGCGGGTTGCTGGCCTGGGTGTGCGCGCTGGTGTTCGCCGCGTTCGGGCTGTTCATGGGCTATCTGCTGCCGAGTGAGAACGTGATGCAGATCCTGGGCCCGGTGCTGGCGGTGCTGTCGTTCGCCGGTGGGCTGTTCGTGCCCGTTGATCAGCTCGGGCACACGTTCGCGACGATTGCGAAGTTCACCCCGGTGTACGGGGTGGGGGAGATCGCCCGGTATCCGCTGACCCACGACGGGAACCTGTGGGCCGCCGCGGCGGGTGTGGTGGTGTGGACGGCGTTGTTCGCCGCGGGCGCGATGTGGCGGTTCCGCCGGGACACGGCGCGGGTCTGAGTGGGCGGTAGCGTCACGACCATGAGCGAGGCGGAGCGGCGGGGCCGGCGCTTCGGGTGGGTCTTCGCCGGGGTGTGGCTGTTCTACCTGAAGGAGAACCTGACGGCGCTGCTGGCCCATCCGGCGGGCTGGCAGCGCGACGTGGGGCTGGCCGCACTGGCCGGCTTCGCGGCGCTGTATCTGGCGCTGGTGGCCCGGATGAGCGCGGTGCGCCGCGGCGATCGGCCGCTGCGGGTCGTGGTGCGGCTCTGGGTGGTCCTGCTGGCGTTGCTGGCTCTGGCGGCGTTGCAGGTGCCCGGTGCGGGTGTGCACGCGCTGACCTGCCTGGTGTACGTCGCGGCGTCGGCGATGGTCGGGTTGCCGATGTGGCAGGCGGTGCCGTTCGCGGCGGTGCTGCTGGTGATGGCCGAGGTGCTGGCGTGGCGGGTGCCGGGCTGGGACGACCAGGGTTACGGCCTGGCGGTGCTGCTGGGGTCGGCCGCCAGCGGCGGGTTCCGGCTGGCGGCGGAGCGTCAGCGGCGGCTGCAGGTGGCGCAGCAGGAGCTGGCGGAGATCACCCAGCGGGAGACCGCCGAGCGGGCCGTGGCCGACGAGCGGGCCCGGATCGCCGCTGATCTGCACGACATCCTGGGGCATTCGCTGACGGTGGTGACGGTGAAGGCGGAGCTGGCGCAGCGGCTGCTGGACGTGGATCTGGGCCGGGCGCGCTCGGAGCTGCGGGAGCTGGAGGCGCTGGCCCGCGACGCGTTGTCG
>NZ_JBEZGQ010000173.1:0-11614 GCF_040650095.1 Actinoplanes sp. NPDC048791
TTGTTGGTCAGGATCAGCCCGTCGGCACTGAGCACGACCCCGGAGCCGAGCGCCGGGCCGGGGCGTCTCGGCGAAGGCCTGCCAGCTCGGTCGGCTGTCCCAGGACGGCCGGGCATCGGGCTGCCGGGGCGGAGGCGCGTCGGCGGGCTGCCATGACGGGGTGGCGCTGGAGGACGTGAACTGCTGCCACGCCGGCCGGTCCTCGCCGCGCGCGGACTCCCACGGTGGGGTGGCGCTGGGCTGACTCTGCCGCGGCTCCCCGGGCTGCTGCCACGACGGGGTGGCGTCGGGGGGCTGCCAGCTCGGGGTTGAGCCGGCCTGGTCGTCGGTCGCGGGAGTCGGCCACGCCGTGCCGGAGATGGCCGGGAGCCGGGTCGGGGCTTCCGCCTGCGGCGGAATGACCGCGTCCGCGTCGCCGCTCTGCCAGGCCTCAGTGGTCGTGCGCCAGCCGTGCGAGCCGGAAGCGGAACGCCACTCGGTCGTCTGCCGCCAGCGGGCGCTCTCCGCGGTGGAGCGCCACTCGGAAGTCTGGGTGCGCCAGCCGACGCCCTCGGCCGGCAATGCGGGGCGGCCGGTCGCCGCCACGTCGGACCAGCGACTCACCGTGCCCGAAGACTCACCCGGTGTTTCGGGGTTCTGCGCCCAGGCGTCGGCCCGCAGCGACCAGGCCACCGCTTCGGGAATCGGCTGCATGCTGCCCGTGTCGGCCGGCGAGCCGGTGCCCCACACGGTGGCCCCGGGCTCCGCTTTAGCGGACGAATCGGGATCTTCCGGGCGGTTTGTGGGTGTCCAGGAGTCCGACGCGCTTCTTTCGCGCGGCAGGCGGGCTCCGTAGTCCCACTCCCGTTGGTCCACCAGAAAAGCGTGACGTGCGCGCGTCCGATCTGCAATGTCTTGGGACGACAGCTTGCTCACGAAGGCGTTCTTTTTATCTCTCCACACGGTGGGGACGACAAAAGTGCTGCTCAGATGGGCGCGCCTCCCGGAATCCCCAGGCGTTGTACACAGGCTGTGCACAGGGCCGCGCACAGGAGGAGGCGGGTTGTCCACAGGTTGTCCCGAGGCTCGTCCACCGGCCCGCTTGGGTCTGTGACGTGCGGCTTCGTATGGTTACCCGCGCCGGATCAGGTCCCTCTTCGTGGCCTGGGCCGACTTTTCCGGTGAATCTGTGGTCCCCGTCACTCACTCGGGGTCCTGCTCACCCGAAAGTGTCGTACCCGGGCTGTTTGATCACGGAGCAGGAACGACGATGAAGGGGTAGGTCGGCATGTCGATCACCGACGACGCACGACCCGATTCCCGGCCGCAGTCATCTCCAGGAGGTAAGCCCTCCGGTGGCCGCCCGCCAGGCGCCGGTGGGCCGCCGCCCCAGACCGGCGGCTTCGACAAGTCACCGCCGCAGGACATCGCCGCGGAGCAGAGCGTGCTCGGTGGCATGCTGCTGTCCAAGGACGCGATCGCCGACGTCGTCGAGATCCTCAAGTCCCACGACTTCTACCGCCCGGTCCACGCGACCGTCTTCGACACGATCCTCGAGCTCTACGGCCGCGGCGAGCCGGCCGACGGCGTCACCGTCGCGGCGGCGCTGTCCGACTCCGGCGACCTGCAGCGCATCGGCGGCGTGCCTTACCTGCACACCCTGATCGAGAGCGTGCCGACCGCCGCCAACGCGTCCTACTACGCCCGCATCGTCTCCGAGCGCGCCGTGCTGCGCCGCCTCGTCGAGGCGGGCACCAAGATCACCCAACTGGGGTACGGCACGGGCGGCAACGGCGGCATGGACGTCGACGACATCGTCGACCTCGCCCAGCAGGCTGTGTACGACGTGACCGAGCGCCGGGTCTCCGAGGACTTCGCGGTGCTGGCCGACATGCTTCAGCCGACGCTGGACGAGATCGAGGCGGTCGGCGCCACCAACGGCATGATGACCGGCGTACCGACCGGCTTCTCCGACCTGGATCGGCTGCTCAACGGCCTGCACGCCGGCCAGCTGATCATCGTCGCCGGCCGTCCGGGTCTGGGTAAGTCGACCGCGTCGATGGACTTCGCCCGGAACGCGGCCATCCGGGCGAACTGCGCCAGCGCCATCTTCTCCCTGGAAATGAGCAAGATCGAGATCGTCATGCGTCTGCTGTCGGCGGAAGCCAGGGTGCCGCTGCACGTGCTGCGCTCCGGTCAGCTCTCGGACGACGACTGGACCAAGCTGGCCCGCCGGATGGGCGAGATCAGCGAGGCCCCGATCTTCGTCGACGACACCCCGAGCATGAACCTGATGGAGATCCGGGCGAAGGCCCGCCGCCTCAAGCAGCGCCACAACCTGAAACTGATCGTGGTCGACTACCTCCAGCTGATGTCCTCCCCGAAAAAGACGGAGAGCCGCCAGCAGGAGGTCGCGGAGCTGTCCCGAGGCCTGAAGCTGCTGGCCAAGGAGGTCGAATGCCCGGTGATCGCGGTGAGCCAGCTGAACCGTGGCCCTGAGCAGCGCACCGACAAGCGCCCCCAGCTGTCCGACCTGCGTGAGTCCGGCTCGATCGAGCAGGACGCCGACGTGGTGATCCTGCTGCACCGCGACGACTACTACGACAAGGAGTCCCCGCGCGCGGGCGAGGCGGACTTCATCGTGGCCAAGCACCGAAACGGCCCGACGGACACGGTGACGGTGGCAGCGCAACTGCACCTGTCCCGCTTCGTCGACATGGCGATCGTTTAGCGCGGCTCAATCACGAAGGCGGAGGCAGGGGCGGCCGGTGCCCGGTAGAGAGGCGACTCACCCAGCACGGTGATTTTGGCCGGCCGGGCGTCCACGAGGACAGCGAAATGGTCTCGGAAGCCCTCCACCGCGACGCCGGCCGGTCGGGTGATGCGCTCCTCTAGCCGCCAGCCGTGCGCTGCCAGCAGGGTGCTGACACGGTCCAAGGCCTCGGCGGGGGGCAGATCACCCAGGCCGGCCTGGATCGTCACCTCGAAGCCGAAGCTCTCCTCACTCCAGTTCACCGAGCCGGCCGACCGGCGCAGGGGCCCTGGGTCGTGCGCGGTGAAGACGCCTTGGCCGGGCAGGGCAGTGGTGACCAGCTGGACGAGTTCCTCGCGAAAGGCGCGGTGCGCATCTTCGACGGCGCGAATCATGGCTGCCCAGGACGGTGGGACCGCGGGGTCGTGGCGAGCAGGACGTACCGGCAGGGGCACGCCGTCGACGAAGTGCCGCTGCTTGAACTCCTCCCAGGTCGGCACGCCGATGGGCCGGGTCGCATGCCGTCCGGATGTCACCTCGACCTCGTAGATGACGCCGGCTCGAGTCATCGCGGCGTCCGCGGACTCAACGACGGACTGAGCGAGCTGCGGGTCGTCGTAGACCCGCTCGTCGATGAAGAACGCCGGCCGGAGATCGTCGTACGCCTCGCCGTACTCGTAGAGGTGGACGTTGGTGCCCAGATCGCTGTCAACCATCGCTGTCCCGTTCGGCGCTCTCGAGCTGGTCCAATGCGGCAGCCTCCTCCATCGCAGTCTGCACGGCCTGTTTCTGCAACCGGCTCGTACTGACATGAGGCTTGTACAGCGTGTTGTGCTCGATGTCGGCGGCCAGGGAGGCGCGTTCCGTGGTGAGTTGCAGTTCATAGGTGCACGGCAGCCCGTCGACCTCGATCGAGACGATGAGCGGAATCACTCGATATGACGGCGCCTGGGCCTTGGGCTGGGCGTACATGTTCTCGATCTCGAGGATCCGGTCGCCAAGACGATCCTTGACCATCTCCAAGGCAACGGTCAGCGTCGCCATGTCGGGTACGGTCAGCCGCACTCCTACAGCATCGATGATGTCTCCGATGCGGTAATCGGGTCGGGCGGGACGATTCGGGCGGTCGCTGGTCATGCGCCTGACCTTGTCCAGGAGGTCCCCGCTCTTCTTGGCCCGGGCAGATACCCGAGCGAGGTCACCCAGGAGGTCGGCCAGCTCCGCGATTTCTCGCCTGGCGGCCGGCAGCACCCGCCGTTGCAGACGGACGCCGTAGTCATCGACCAGCGCGAGTTCCGACGGAGTCGGGTCGGCTCCCACTGCTCGTACCGGATCCTGCTGACGCGCCTGTGCCTCGAAATTCTTCTTTCGGGAAGATCCGTCGGGCGCTGTGTTGATGTCCTCGGACACCGGCTCGAAGATCGTGCCCAACCCGGGATTGTCGGCGAGGAAGTCGGCGAGCGATATGTGCCGGGAGATTGTGGCCGCGCGAGCGAGTGCGGTGAGCAACTGAAGTGCACGAGGCCTTCGCTGAGGGTCCAGCAGAGCCTCTGTGGCGTTGAGGCGGTGATCCGTGGCCGCGTGGTCGGCCAGAAGGCGCACCACGACGTCGGCGAGTTCCGGCGAATGAGGTTCGACGTACTGGCGAACGGCGTGCTGCGCGGCAGCGAGTGCCGCGGGATCGACGCGCCCCGGCTCGGCACCCCTCGGGACCGGACCCGACGGGGAGGGTGGCGGAGTGTTGCGAGGTGCTACTGACGGGGTGGGCCGTACGTCCAGCCCATCCGTTGGCCCTCCTCCACCATCGCTTGGAGGATTTCCTCGGTGGGGAGATCCGTGTGCAGGTTCTCCCGTGCGATCTGCTCGGCCGTGATCCTGTCTATCTGCTTCCTTCGGTCCTGGTACTTGTCGTCGTACAGCATCGGTACCGCCAGTGCTGGAGCGTAGATCCACGCCTTCCGCGGGACGCTCCAGATCACTGCCTGGAAGGGGTTGTCCATGATCACTTGGTAGGCGATCAGGCTGCTTACTGTCCCCGACATGTCGGACTTCAGGACCGCCTGATAGCCGAATCTCTCGTCGGTCATCGCCCTCATCCGATCCGCTGTTGCCGAAGACATCATCTCGCGTGAGCCTGTGCGCCGCGAGGACTTCGTCGAAGGTCTGGTTACGCTGAGCAAGATACTGAGAGTAGTCCGCCCACATTACGGGCTCGTCATCAATGAAGCGCCGGAAAGTGGTGTCGACCGTTTTGGTGATCGGCAGGCGTGTCAAGTCGGCAGGCCGGTGGGAACCGATGTCGTTGTCTTTGTTGACGGCGAGCATTGCGAGGAAGGCTTCTATGCGTTGGCGTGCCGGCGCTCGCTGAAGCCGTACCTTCTTGTACAGATCGTGGGTGACCGAACCGACACTCAAGGAGAGCGCGGTCGGGAACTGCAACTCGACCAGGAATCCTTGAGGGTCCACCAGGGTCACGTTGAGACCATTGTGCCGGCCGTTGTCGTTCCAGAAATTGACCATGCGATCGACTCGAAGGTCGGAGATCGCCAGTGCGTCGAGCGTGGACTGGACCGCTTCCACGTACCCGTCCTCGGGTACCCGCACGGAGAATCGGACGCGGTCCTTGGTGCTGGACAGGAAGTCCGCGACGTTCAGATCCTCGAACTCTGACTCGACCGCGTAGGTACGGCCCAGCGAGTCGGCGGTCTTGACGCGATATTCCTCTTTGACGACTTCGAGCGGGATGCTGCGGCCGCTCGCGTTCACCGCCGCGACAGCGCGATGAAGGATGGGCGACACGCGTGCCGCCGTCGCACTTGCCGCGTTGACGGATTCCTCGATCGCGGCGCGAACATCCGGGTCGAGCGACTCCAGCATCTCTCGTTCGACCGCATCTGCGTCGAATCCGTCCGCCGACTCCGAGGCATGATCGTTGTCATCGCCACCTGCGCTGTCCGAAGACGCGCCGGTGGGCTCCAGCGACGACCGGCTCCACAGGCCGGCCTCGTGGTACGGCAACGGCGCCGGCCGCCCCTGTCCGTCCACCACCACCGCGTCCATCGAGATGACGTTGCCGTTGTTCTTGACTCCTGCATGGGAGTACAGCGGCGCTTCCTCCGAGAGGCGGCCCGTTTGCGGGTCCAGGAACAGGATTGTGCCGTTCTGGTTCACCGCCGCCCATGCGTGGGCCGTGCCTTCCTCAGAGTCCGTCACGATAAAGGCGAATGCGCCATGGCCCGCGTTGTACAGATGGTTGTGCAGGTTCGTCATGGCCGTGTCCACAGCCTGTTTCGCCTGCTGCGGGTCCAGCCCACCCACGTACGGGCACAGCCCCTGGAATTCGCTGCCGACGGTGTCCTCGATGCGGGCCAGGCCCCGATCCTCCGCGCCCAATGGGCGGGTCGGGTCGCCGTACGCGTATGAATCGAATGTGCGCGGCGCCGAGACGCGGGGGCGACCATGCACATAGGTTTCATACAGTGACAGCACGCCGTCCACGCAATTGATGCCGCGGGTCGGGTCCGCGGCCGGGCCGCCGTCGTTCGCCAGGCCGAACCAATTCCCCTGCCGGGGATCGGCCAGGCGCACCACCCGGCCGTCCGCATCGCGCGGCATGGCATTTTCCAGATCAACCTGATGTACGGCGAGAGGCGCGCGCAACCCGCCCCGTTTCCCGTACGGCCGGCTCTGGTCGACCGGCGGCGGAACGCCGTCGCCGGTCAGCGCCGACTGATCCCCGGTTTCGACCCCGCCCAGCGCCATCGTGCCGACGTCGTCGTTGATCCGCACCCAGTCCGCCGGCTCGACCTCGACCCGTTCGGGCGCGAACTCCCCGGCCAGCACCTGCCGGGCCTTGAGCTCCAGGTCGTCGGCGTCCTCACTGGTACGCCGCGCCTCGGCCCGAAGGTGCTCGCCGAGCAGCGTGGAACCCGACGCCAGGGCGGCATCCGCCTGCATGCCCAGGTCGAGCACCTTGGTCCGCTGCCCATCAGCGATCCGCACCAGATAGTCGGCGTACTCGGCGCGCCGGTTGTCCTCGTGCGTGGCGCGCGCGTGCTCCATGTACCCGCGGTACGACTTCCGTTCCCGCGCGTCATGCTCGGCCTGGCGCACCTGCTCCAGCCATTCGGCCCGCTCGGGGTGAATTCCGGCTGTCTGATTCGGCGTGCCGGATTTCAGCGCCTCGTCGATCGGTGAGTTCGGATCGGTGGAGTTCGGCGTGCTGTCGTGCGTCGGCTGCCGGTCGTCGCGGGGAGCCAGGGCTTCCGCGATGCGGTCCACCGGCGCGGGCTTCGGGGCCAGCGCTTCGGCGATGCGGTCGACCGGGCGTCGCGGCGACGGGACCGGGTTGGGAGCAGGCCGCGGCGTGACGGACGGGTCCGGTGCCGGGGTCGGCGGCGTCGGGCCGGGCTGCGGATCGGGGCCTGGTCGCGGATCGAAGGGTGGGACCGGTTCGGCCTGGCTGACCCGGTCGAGGTCGGCCGCCAGCAGGGCATCCGGCGTCTCATCCCGCGGAGTCGGAGTGGACTCGAGAAGATCGGGCGCCGGCGAAGGCGTTGGGGTGGCGAGTAGCCGAGGCGCCGGCACAGGACCAGGCTCGGGTGCAGGCGGCGTCGCGAGGTCAGGCGCAGGAGCCGGTGCGGGGACAGGCGTCGGCGCAGGCGAGGGCGGCGGAACCGGTGAAGGCGTCGGCGCAGGTGAGGGCGCGGGTGCAGGCGCCGGGCGAGGAGTCGGCGAAGGCGTAGGACCAGGCGACGGCGACGGCCCCGGGAAAGGCCCAGGACCAGGCGCCGGCGAAGGAACAGGCTGCTGGTAAGCCGACGAGTAGTAGATCGGCGCAGGCCGCGGAGGCGGAGGAGGCAGAGTCGTCTGCTTCGGCCGCCAAATCCCATCCGGCCTCCCGCCGAACGGCATCGGGTTTCCCCGCCCGTCCACCACCAGCGCATCCAACGCCACCACGTTCGCCGCGTCCGGGCGTCCCAGGTGGCCGTACAAGCTGGTGCCCGGCGGCGCGACCCGGCCTGATTGCGGGTCCACGAACAGGATCTGGCCGTTCTGGTTCACCGCCGCCCATGCGTGCGCCGACCCGCCTTCCCAGGCGTTGACCAGGAATGCGAACGATCCGTGCCCGCCCGCCAGCAGCTGTGCGGACACGTCACCCAGCGCCTGCTGGATCTTCTGGCCTGCGACCGCCGGGTGGTCGCCGCCCACCCCCGCGCACAGTGACTGGAACCGGCCGCCGGTCGCGTGTTCGACGCGTTCCGGGCCGATGTCCTCGCCGTACAGCGGTTTTGTCGAGTCGCCGTCCGCGTAGCCGTCGAACGTTCGCGGCGCCGAAACCCTGGGCCGGCCGTGCACGTACGTGTCGAAGAACGACAGCACGCAGTCCTGGCAGTTGATCCCGCGCGTCGGGTCGGCCTTCGAACCGCCGTCGTTGACCAGCTGGAAGTACGGCGCGCGCGGGTCGGCACCGCGTACCGGATCGCCGTTGCCGTCGCGGGGGACCGCGCTTTCCAGGTCGACCTGATGTTGGGCGAGCGGCTCGCGCAGGCCTGCCCTCGTCCCGTAGGGGCGGGTCGCGTCGATCGGCGGCGGATGATCGTTACCGGTGAGCATCGACCGGTTGCCGAACGTCACCGCGCCGCGCGCCAGTCGGCCACGGTCCTCATTGGCCCGGTGCCAGTGCTGCGGCGCGACGTCCGTGATGGTTCCGGGCGGCGGCCGCCACGCCGGGTCCTTCAGCGCCGTGGCCTGCGCTTCCGCCCGCTCGGCCTCCGCCGTTGCCACATCGACGTGGGCCTGGAAGTACGCCGCCATGTGCGGATCGAACTTGAGGAAACGCGCAACCCGGGCAGATCGCCGCGCGCTCCGGGCCCGGCGGCGCGCGCTCTCCGCCTTGCCCTCGACCGCGTCGATCACTTCCTGACGACGGTGCGTCGCATACGACTCGCGCAGCTCCCGCGCGTACCGGAAATACCCGTCCACTTCGGTCTCCGGCGCGGCCGCCGTCTGCGGCGGCAGACCGCGGCCGGGAGCAGCACCGACCAGGACCGCCGCCGGATCCGTCGGGGTCGCGCTCAACCGCGACGGTACGTCCACAGCCCCGTCCCGAGGCCCGGGCACCTGCGGCGGTCGCGTGGCCGGGTTGCTCGGAGCCGGTCCACCGGGATCGGTCCGCCCAGGAAGCAGCCCGCTCCCGGTCGCACCGGCCGCCGGCGCAGTGACATCAACCGCAGCCGACCCACGAGCAGCACCGACCGGCGAGGCGGGATTCCGTGGCGGCGTGGAGTTCGAATCGTTGCCGACGGGAGTGCTGCCGTCAGGCCCAGTCCGCGGCGACGTGACGTTCGGACCGGCGACACCTGGGCCGCTGACGTTCGGGCCGGCGACGTTCGGGCCGGCGACGTTCGGGCCGGCGACGTTCGGGCCCGTGACGTTCGGACCCGTGACGTTCGGACCCGTCACGTTCGGGCCGGCAATACCTGGGCCGGTGACGTTGGGGCTGGCGGTACCTGGGCCCGTGACGTTCGGACCCGTCACGTTCGGGCCGGCGACACCTGGGCCGGTGACGTTGGGGCTGGTGGCACGTGGGCTGGTGACGTTCGGGCCTGTGACGTTCGGACCGGTGACGTTCGGGCCGGTCGGTGAGGTGCCGGCCGGCGTCGGGTGCGTGCCGTTGCCGAGCGGGGAGCTCCCATTCCCAGGCAGTGAAGGATTCGTGGTAACAATGCTCGGCCGGTTGGGGGCATCCGTGCGCGAAGTCAGGTCGATCCCGGGACTCCGGGCCGGGGGCGTGGTGCCGTTGCTCGACGTGTCCGTCCCGAAGGGAGACCACGGGCTGAGGCCACTCGCAGGCGCAGGCGAGCGAGGACCCGAGCTGACCGAAGGGCCATTCCCCGAAGGAGACCCAGCCGGACCCGACGGCGACGACACCGAAGTCCCGGCCACAGAAGGACCAGAACCCGAGGTCACCGCCCCGGTGGACACCGACCCGCCACCACCACCTTGGAAACCGGTTGGAGCAGAAGAACCAAGCCCTCCGGTTGAGCCGAATCCGGCCGGCGTCCCCCCGCCGACCATCCCGCCCGGCGTGCCGGGGCCAGAGCCAGCGAGCCCACCCGGCGTGCCGGGGCCAGAGCCAGCGAGCCCACCAGACGAACCGGCCCCTGCCGACGCACCCGAAGCAACAGCAGTGCCCGAAGACCCGGAAACCCCCGTCTCACCCCCGACAGACGAAGGCGCATCAACCGCAGGCGCAAGGCTCGACAGATTGACCCCACCGGACGGCGCCGGAGCCGCGTAGGACACCGACGTCGCATCCGCCGAGCGAGAACCGCCATCCGTCGAAACCGACACCGGCCCGGCCGAAGAACCACTTGCATATGCCGTCGGATCGGATGAAACCGACAAGGGCGCGAACGCGGCCCCAGAATCCGAAGACCCACCTGAAGGGGGCCCACCTGAAGAGAGCCCACCCGAGGAAGCGCCGGTCGAGGACGAGCTGGGCGACGACACCGACGACACCGACGACACCGACGACACCGACGACACCGACGACAAGGGGCCCGCCTCACCCCCGTCCCCGGCCGCAGAACCCGGTCCGGACCCCGCCCCGAGAGACACCGGACCACCAGGCACCCCGAGATTGCCGACCTTGTCAGCCAACCCGTCCGCGAAGCCCGACCGCGCACCATCCATCAGCGACCCGCTGGCCCCCGAACTGGCCGACTTGGCGACACTTTCCAGATCCGGCAGGTCCCCGCTGACCGCAGCCCCGCCGAACTCGCCGAGCACCTCCGCAGCCATCCCGCGGGTCATTCCCCCGCCGCCGTGGCCGCCTTTGCCGATGCCCGCCCCGCTCGCCGCGAACCCACCCGCGAATCCGCCGGCCGCCGACATCCCGAGATCCCGTACGTCGAAGCCGTGGGCCCGCCCGGTCGAGTTCTGGTACGCCTGGATCGCCCCGTTGGTGGCGATCTCCTCGCGCATCTCGTCGAAGCCCTCCTTGAAGGCTTCCTTGCCGAGCTTCTTCAGTCCCGCCTTCGTGGTCAGCTGCTTGGCCGCCCGCTGCCCGGCCTCCTTCAGCGACTTCTTGATCGCCTTCTTGCTGAGCTGCTGGACCAGTCGCTTGAAGATCTGCTGGATGGCCAGCCGGGTCGCCGCGATCAGGCCGCCCGCCGCCGGGGACGCCGCACCCAGGGTCAGCGCCACGGCGACTGCCATGCCGATCAGCTCGATCAGGAACAGGCCGATCTCGATCCAGGCCTCGAGTTTAGCGCCCTCGATGTCGCAGCCGCATTCCTCGACGAGTTTGCCCAGCTCGTCGGCGATGGCCAGGAGCGAGTTGAGCGGCGCGTTCTCGTCCGCGGACAGCTGGTCCCAGGCGCCCTTGAAGGCCTGCGCGCCCGCGCCGCCGTACCCGGAGAGCACCTGGCCGGCCGCGTCGTAGGCCTCGTCGCGCGGTTCGGCCAGGCGTTGGGCGAGCGCGTACCAGCGGTCGGCGACGTCCCAGGTCGTCTTCTCGTTGCCTTCCGGCCAGTCGAAGCCGACCACCCATTCGAGCGCCTCGTACGCCCAGCCGGGCACGTCGAACGGCATGTAGTCGAGCGGGTGCGGGATGGGGCTGGGCAGGATCGTCACGAGCGTGTCCTGTACGTCCGCTCCACCTGGACGGCTGCGTGGTGGTCCGTCTCGGTGGCCTCACGGACCGTGTCGACCACCGCGTCACCCAGGCCCTCGACGTACAGGCCGAGCTTTTCCCAGGCCAGCAGCACCTGCTGCTCGATCGGGCGGTAGTTGTTCTCGAAGGCCTGGCCGATCTCGTCGGCGCCTGGTCCTTGCCGAGGTAGACCCCGCCGATCACGCCTGCCACGAGCAGACCCA
>NZ_JBEZGQ010000174.1:0-11604 GCF_040650095.1 Actinoplanes sp. NPDC048791
GGCCGGGGTGGGCCGGCTTGAGCGGCCGGGGTGGGCCGGCTTGAGCGGCCGGGGGTGGGCCGCGCTTACGTGGCCAGCGTCGGTGAGCCCGTCGCGGCGCGGCCCGCGCTCAGCCGGATCAGCGCTCGGGCGGTGGGCAGCTCGGAACGGTCACCGTGAAGGTAGTGCCGCCGTCCGGGCCGGCCGGCTCCGCCGTCAGCCCGCCATGGTGGGCGTCGATGATCGCCTTGCTGATCGCCAGCCCCAGCCCGGTGCCCTTGATCCCCTGCGACACCGCGTTCGACGCCCGGAAGAACCGGTCGAACAAGTGCGGCCGTTGCTCCGCCGGGATGCCGATGCCCGTGTCGGTGACCCGTAGCGTCGTCGTCGCGGTCGCGTCGTCGTGGCGGCCGGTCAGGGTCACCGTGCCGCCCTGCGGGGTGTATTTCACCGCGTTCGAGATCAGGTTGTCGAGGACCTGGCGGAGGCGTACCGGGTCGGCGTGGGCGGGCAGGTGCCGGGCCACGTCCACCTCGATCGAGATGTCCTTGGCCGTCGCGTCCGGGCGGCGGGCGTCCACGCTGTCGACCACCAGCCGGATCAGCGACAGCGGGCGCGGTTCCAGTTTCAGCTGGCCGGCGTCGATCCGAGCCGTGTCCAGCAGGTCGTCGACCAGGCCCTGCATGTGGGCGCTGTGCTTGTCGATCACCGAGGCCAGGTGGCGGTGGTCGCCGGTGAGGCCGGCGTCGTCGAGGAGCATCTCCGTGTAGCCGCGGATCGTCGCCAGCGGGTTCCGGAGTTCGTGGCTGACCAGGGCGACCAGTTCGTCCTTGAGCCGGTCGAGTTCGCGCAGCCGGCGGTTCTGCTGCTGCTGGTCGTGCAGGACCTGCTCGCGGCGGTCGGTCAGTTCGCGGCGGGCGGTCACGTCGGTCGCGATGCCGTCGATGTACAGCCGGCCGCCTTCGGGGCGGGGCACCGAACGGATCCACACCCAGCGGGTGACGCCGTCCAGGCCGAGCAGGCGGACCTCCGCGTCCGCCGGTTCGCCGCCGAAGACCTTGTCGCGCAGCCGGGCCAGGGCCGGCATGTCGTCCGGGTGCACGTTCTCGGCCATGGTCTTGGCGATGTCGGTGCCCGCCGGCAGCTGCGCACCCAGGATGCCGTGGCTGTCCGGGCTGGCGTAGACGACGACGGGCCGGCCGTCGTCGATGGCGTAGGTCCACACGTAGTCGTTGACCTGGGCCACGACCCGGTCGAAGGCGCGCTGGGTGGCCGCCAGGACCTGGGTGAGTTCCTCGGCGCGGCGGCGTTCCAGGTGCCGGCCCAGGTGGGCGCAGACGCCGTCGAGCATGGTCAGCAGGTCCGCGTCGGGTTTCTCGACCGTGGTGCTCAGGAACAGCAGGACGCCGAGGATGCGGTCGTCGCTGCGGACGGGCAGACCCATGGCGGTACGCAGACCGGCGGCGCGGGCCTCGTCGCGGCGCACCGCCGTACGGGGATCGTCGGCGAGCTCCGGCACCCACAGCTCCGCGCCGGTCTCCCAGACGATCCCGGCCAGTCCGGTGCCCCGGGGCAGGACGAACGGCTTGTCGTTGGTCACCGCCGGCAGCGGATGCCCCGGCTCGGTCCAGTGGCCGACCCGGCTGATCAGGCCGGTGGCGTCGTCGGTGCGCCAGAACTCGCCGCAGGTCCAGCCGAGCGCGGTGGCGATGGCGGCCACGGTGCCGGTGGCGGCCTGCTCGGCGGTGGTGGCGTCGGCCAGGGCGCGGGCCACGGCGTGCTGGGTCTGCTGCAGTGTCGCGGCCCGGTGCTGGTCGGTGACGTCGTGCAGGGCGGCGACCGCGCCCAGGTGCCGGCCGTCGGCGGTGGTGATCGGGCGGGCGTTGGCCACGAAACGGCGTCGCCGGCCGTCGGCGGCCCGGACTGTCACGTCCTGCCCGTCGACGTGCTCACCGGCGTACGCCCGGGCCAGCGGCACCTCGTCCGGTTCCAGCGGGCGCCGGCCGTCCGGGTCGTAGAGCCGGCCCGCCGCGGTGAGTGAGGCGACCTCCGCGGGTTCCTCGCCCGGCTCGTACAGCGCGCGCAGGGCGCTGTTGCGCAGCACGAGCCGCCCCTCGGCGTCGCAGGCGGCCACCCCGGTGTCGAGGCTGTCGAGCAGCGTGTGCAGGAACGTCCGGTCGTCGTCGGCGCGTTGCCCGGCTGCCTTGCGGTCGGTGATGTCGTGCAGGAACGCGTGGCAGACCAGGGTGTCCTCGGCCACGACCTGGAGTGTCATCTCGATCGGGAACTCGCGGCCGGAACGGTCCACGGCTGCCAGTTCGAGGCGCTGCCCGGACAGGATCGACACGCCGGTGTCGCGTACCCGTCGCAGTCCGGCCTCGTGCGCGGCCCGGAAGCGGGCCGGCAGGATCAGCTCGCCGACCGGCCGGCCGATGGCCTCGGCCGCCGGGTGGCCGAAGAGCGTGGCCGCCGCAGTGTTCCAGGCCAGGATCACGCCGTCGGCGTCGGTGGACACGAACGCGTCGTGCGCGGTGTCCAACACCCGGCTCATGCGCTCGGTGGCCAGCCGCAGGTCCCGGTTCGCGGTCCGCAGCGCGATCTCCGTCTCGGCCGCGGTGGCCAGGGTCTGCACGATCGACAGCTCCTGCGGCGTCCAGTCGCGGGGCACGGTGTCGATCACGCAGAACGAGCCCAGCACCGTGCCGTCGGGGGCGTGCAGCGGATAACCGGCATAGGCCGCCACCTGCAGCTCGTCGATCGCGAGGTTGTCCCGCAGCCGGGGACCCCGAACAGCGGATCCAGGACGAGATCGACCGGGCCGTCCGTGGCCGCCTTCAACCGGGCCGCCAGCTGGGCGACATCGTCACCGTCCTTCAGCGGTACGACCTCAGCCGCCCCCGCTCGCGCAGCCCGCTGCCGGGCGGCGTGGGAACGGGCGGCCGCGGTCACCCGGCCGGCCCCGGCCAGCAGGGCCAGCTGTACGGCGGCCTGCCCGACCACACCGCCCGCGCCCAGCACCAGCACGTGCTCGCCCGGTTGCGGCTCACCGCGCCACGTCAGGGCCAGCTGCGCGGCCACCGCCGACAGTCCGAGCGCCGCGATCAGCCGGTGGTCGACGTCGTCCGGCAGCTCCACGGTGTCGGCGGCGCGCACGGCTGCGTACTCGGCGAGGCTGCCGTCACCGGGGCGCATGCCCGCAGTAGTGGGGAACCAGACCGCGGTGCCGTCGTCGCGGGTGCCGACCCCCTGCACGCCCGGGACGTACGGGGTGGCCGGTGCGCCGAAGTACGACGTACCGGATGCGCACAGCAGGTCGAGCGGGGTGATGGACGCGGCGGTGACCCGTACCAGGATCTCGTCCGTGGCCGGCACCGGCACCGCCCGGTCGCCGACCTCCGGGGGCGCGCCGCAGGCGTGCAGGAGCGCGGCCCGCATCACGTGGCGATGTCCGGGTACGGCATCTCGAAGTGCGCGAGCCGCGCCCCGAACGCCTTCTGGTATTCCAGCGGCCCATGGTCGCGCTCGAACATCGCGATGAACAGGGTCAGCGTCAGGAACGGGTGCGCGCCGAGCGAGAAGAGCGTGACGTGGTCATGCGCCGCCAGCGCCTCGCGTTCCTCGTCGGTGAAGCGCAGCCAGGTGCTGGCCTCACCGGCGTGGCAGTTCAGCACGGTGTTCGCGCACTCGATCTCCCACCACGTCACCGTGCCCCGCGGGTCCTCGCGGTACCGTTCGACCAGCTCGGGATCCCGGTCGACGTAGTACAGGAACTTGTCGAGCAGGTACTTGCTCATGCGTTCACCCCGTTCGGGTACCAGGTGAAGTAAGCCTCCATCGTGTGGAACAGGTCGAGACTGTCCACATAGTCGGCCTTCTGGCCGGCGCCGGCGACGCCCATCATCAGCATGAAGTCCATGAAGCCGTGGGTGGCGTTACCGGGGGAGTGCAGGCTGTCCAGGGTCACCTCGGCCAGGCAGCGTTCCAGGTCACCGGTGGCGATCCACTCGACGGCCTTGCGGTCGAAGTCGGGGTCCGGCCCGTGCGGCCCGAACTGGCGCGGCCCGCCCAGCTCCAGGGAGAGGTGACCGGTGCCGATCACGGCGACCCGCAGGTGGCTGGGCCACGACTCGACGATGTCGCGGATCGTCTGCCCGAGCTGCACGAAGCGCTTCGGCTGGGGCAGCGGCGGCGCGAAGATGTTGGTGTAGATCGGCACGATCGGCAGGTCGGCCTCGGGCCGCAGCGTGATGATCGGGCAGGTGATGCTGTGGTCGATCCGCAGCTCGTTGCTGAACGCCAGGTCGAAGCCCTCGTCGAGACCGGCCCGCAGGATGTGCGCGGAGAGGTCCTCGTTGCCCTTGAGCAGCATCCGCGGCAGGCCGAACTCGCGTTCCTCGTTGTAGAAGTTGGCGTCGTAGAACGGCGCCTTGCCCACCAGGAACTGCGGCATGTTGTCCAGCCAGAGCTGGTGGAAGTGGTCGGAGCCGACCATCACCAGCACGTCCGGGCGGGCCCGGGTCAGCGTCTCGCGGAACGCGGTGATCTTGCGGACCCACTCGTCCGCGAACGGCGGGCGGTCCTCGCCGGTGGCCGTACTGGCCTTGTAGTAGAAGGGGTGGTGGGTGGAGGCGATCACCGCGACGACGGTGGCCATGCCGGCTCCTTAATCCTCGTAGACGGCGTTGCGGTCGACGGTCAGATAGACGTCCATGCCGATCGGGTTGCGGCGTTCCTCGGCCAGGTGGCCGAGCAGGCCGGCCGCGCGGGCCAGCAGCGCGAAGCCGCGCAGCAGATCCACGGGCAGGCCCAGGTCGGCCAGGGCCGCACCGCAGACGCCGGCCCCGTTCAGCGGCAGGGTGCGGTTGAGCACCTGCGGGTGCACCCGGCCGATGGCCTCGAACAGGCGCAGGTGCGGGCCGCGCAGGCCTTCCTCCTCCGCGATGCGGATCAGGACAGGGGTACGCGGGTCCTGCTTCTTGTGCACCGGATGCCCGAGCCCCGGCACGAACTTCTTTGCGGCGCGGGCTTCGGTGACAGCGGCCAGCGCGAGGGCGTCGAAGCCCGCGTCGTCTTCCGGTACGCCGTCGGCCAGCACCCCGGCCAGGAACCGTCCACAGTCCTCGGTCACGCCCAGGAAGCGCGAGCCGCCACCGAGCAGGCCCGCGGCCAGCGCGCCCTGCAACGACTCCGGGGCGCTCAGGTAGGTCAGGCGGGCGGCGATCGCGGTCGGGGTGAAACCGTGGTCGGCCAGCGCGACCAGCACGGTCTCGAAGACCCGGACCTCGCCCGGGGTGGGCCGGCGACCGGCCACCAACCAGTACGCCAGCTCGCCGAAACCGACCTTGCCCATCAGGTCGGCGGCAAGATCCTGGCCGAGCAGCCGGATCTGGGTCTCGTCCGAGGTGCCGATCGCGGTCGGGAACCTCAGTCCTTCGTCAGCCACGCGCGAATCTCCTCACCGTGTTCGTCGAGCCCGGGCGGGGGCAGCTCGTAGCTCGCCGGGGTGCCGGAGAACGTGATCGGGTTGCGGACCCCGGGCACCCCGCCGGTCTCGACCACCGGGTCCAGCCCCAGCTCCGCGGCGAACGCCACGCCGCCGTCGATCGTGTTGATCGGCGCGCAGGGCACCCCGGCCGCGAGCAGTTCGCGGAACCACTCGTCCTTGGTGCGCTTGCTGAGCCGTTCCACCAGCAGCGGGCGCAACTCCTCGCGGTTGGCCGTACGGTCCTGGTTGCGCCCGAAGCGCGGGTCGTCCGGCAGGTCGGCCAGGTCGAGCACCTGGCACAGCTTGCGGAACTGGCCGTCGTTGCCGGCGATGACGATGAGCTCGCCGTCGGCGGTGGGCAGCGGCTCGTACGGGAACAGGCTCGGGTGCGCGTTGCCCATCCGGAACGGGACCGTGCCCCCGGCGACGTACGCGCTGGAGTGGTTGACCAGCCCGGACAGCGCGGAGGAGAGCAGGTTGACCTCGACGTGCTGGCCGGTGCCGGTGGCCCCGCGGTGGTGCAGCGCGGCCAGGATGCCGATGCTCGCGTGCAGCCCGGCCATCACGTCGAAGACCGAGATGCCGGCCCGGTACGGCGAGCCGTCGGGGTCCCCGGTCAGGCTCATGAGTCCGGAGATCGCCTGCACCATCAGGTCGTAGCCGGGGTAGTTGGCGCCCGCGCCGGTGCCGAAGCCGCTGATCGACGCGTAGATGATCTTTTCGTTGCCGGCCGCGACCGTGTCGTAGTCCAGCCCGAAGCGCTTGAGCCCGCCCGGCCGGAAGTTCTCGATCATCACGTCGGCCCGGCCGGCCAGACGCTGGGCCACGTCGAGGTCCTCGGGCTTCTTCAGGTCCAGCGCGATCGAGCGCTTGTTGCGGTTGATGCCCAGGTAGTACGTCGAGACGCCGTCGCGCACCGGGGGCATCCAGGTGCGGGTGTCGTCGCCGGCCGGGCCCTCGACCTTGATCACCTGGGCGCCGAGGTCGGCGAGCAGCATGGTCGCGTACGGACCCGCGAGGATCCGGGAGAAGTCCGCGACGAGCAGTCCGCTGAGGGGTCCCATGTGCCGCCTTTCCAAGGTCTGACCGCCAGGCTTTCCATGGTCTGACCGTCAGGCGGACAGGCGTCCGCGCAATCGCAAGTCTCGACTCACAGGCGCTGGACTGTCAACTGTCACCGCTCCGAAACATGCCCTTGACACTGCTGGTGAGCCGCAACACACTGGCGCCGAGGCAGTGACCGTCAGACGGACGCTTGTCCGGAGGGAGTTGACCGGGAATGACCGACAGTGTTCTGTTCCGCAACGGCACCGTGCTGACGATGGACGATCGGCACACCGTGCTGCCGAACGCCGACGTGCTGGTGATCGATCAGCGCATCGCCGAGGTGGGGGTCGGGCTCACCGCCCCCGAGGGCGCCACGGTGATCGACGCGACCGGCGGCATCCTGATGCCCGGCATGATCGACACCCACCGGCACATGTGGCAGACGGCGATGCGCGGCTACGGCGCCGACTGGACCCTGACCCAGTACTTCGTCTGGTACTACCTGGAATCCGGCAAGCTGTTCCGCCCCGAGGACATCCACGCGGGCAACCTGCTGTCCGCCCTCGAAGCGCTCGACGCGGGCGTCACGACGACCGTGGACTGGTCGCACGGCCTGCAGACGGTTGAGCACGCGGACGCCGCGGTCGACGCGCTGCAGGCGGTGCCCGGGCGGTTCGTGCTCGCGTACGGCAACATCCAGCAGGGCCCGTGGCAGTGGTCCGCGACTCCGGAGTTCCGCGACTTCGTGAGCCGGCGGTTCACCTCGGGCGACGACATGCTCGGCTTCCAGATGGCGTTCGACGTCACCGGCGACCCCGCCTTCCCGGAGAAGGCGGCCTTCGAGGTGGCCCGCGAGCTGGGCGTGCCCGTCACCACGCACGCCGGGGTCTGGGGCGCGACCAACGACGACGGCATCCGGCTCATGCACGAGCACGGCTTCATGACCCCGCAGACCATCTACGTGCACTCGGCGACGCTCAACCAGGACTCGTACCACCGGATCGCCGCCACCGGCGGCTCGGTCTCCGTCGCCACCGAGAGCGAGCAGAGCGCCGGGCAGGGCTACCCGCCCACCTGGGCCCTGCGCGACCACGGCATTCCGGTGTCGCTGTCCCAGGACACCAGCGTCTGGTGGAGCGCCGACCTGTTCTCCGCGATGCGCACCACGCTGGGCGCGGACCGCTCCCGGGAGCACATGGAGGCCCACCGGAAGGCCGAGACAGTGACCCACCTGCATCTGCGCGCCGAGCAGGTCGTCGACTGGGCCACCCGCGGCGGCAGCAAGGCCCTCGGGATGGACTCGGTCGTCGGCAGCCTGGAACCGGGCAAGAAGGCCGACGTGGTGCTGCTCAAGAACGACGACTCGCCGGCGATGTTCCCGATCCTCAACCCGTACGGCCACGTGGCCTTCCAGGCGCAGCGCGGCGACGTGCACACCGTGCTGGTCAACGGCCGGATCGTCAAGCGGGATCACAAACTGGTCGGCGCCGACCTGGCCGCCGCCCGGGAGAAGATCGGCCGGACCGTCGAGTACCTGCGGGCCACGCTGGGCGAGGAGGCCTGGGCCCGCGGAATGAACCCGGACGTGCCCGAGACGAAGGTGGGGGAGAACCCGTACCAGTACACCGAGTGGGACGCCGGCTCGGCGCAGTGGAAGCATTAGCCGGTCGGATCATCACGGGAGGGGGCTCGATGGCACGGGAGACCGGTCCTGACTTCATCGAGGCCCTCGCCCGCGGGCTGGACGTGGTGCGCAGCTTCCGGCCGGGCCGCCGGGTGTCGACGCTGAGCGAGATCGCCGCCGACACCGGGCTGGCCCGGCCGACTGTGCGCCGGATCCTGCTGACGCTCACCGAGCTGGGCTACGTGCGGGCCGTCGAGCGCGGATACACGCTGACCCCGCGGGTGCTCGAGCTCGGCATGGCGTACGTGAACTCGCTGGACATGTGGGACGTGGCCCGCCCGCACATGGAACGCCTGGTCGCGCTGACCGGCGAGTCCACCTCGATGGCCCAGCTCGACGGCTCCGACATCGTGTACGTGGCCCGGGTCGCGGTGCCCAAGATCGTCACGCTGGCCGTGTCGATCGGCACCCGGTTCCCGGCCGCCGCCACCTCGATGGGCAAGGTGCTGCTGGCCGCCCTGGATCCCGCCCAGCTGGAGAAGGTGCTGGCGGAGCCGGGCCGGTCCGGCATCAACGCCCGCTCGCAGCCGGACCGCGCGGCGCTGGACGCCACCCTGCGCGAGGTGCGCGCCAAGGGCTGGGCGCTGGCCGACCAGGACCTCGCCCTGGGCATCCGGTCGATCGCCGCCGGCGTCCGCAACGGCGACGGCAAGGTGGTCGCCGCGCTCAACGTCACCGTGCACGCGGCGGAGACGTCTGTCGATAAGTTGACAGGCGAGTATCTGCCGTTGCTGCTGCATGCGGCCGCAGACATAAGCCACGACTGGTCTTTGCTGGATACCGCGCCGATGGTGGTCCGGGGCTGACGGGCGCGACCCGGCTTTCTTAAGGCTCCCCTACTGGCAGGAACCGGTCGCTTACGGGCAGGATCGGCGCATGACGACCGCCGGCCGCCTGCCATACCCGATCGCCCTCACCGGAGACGGCATCTCGCTGCGCGAATGGCGGGACGAGGACCTCGACGATCTGGTGCGGCTGCTCGACGAGCCCGAGATCGCGCGCTGGACGCCGATGCCGTCCCCGTTCGACCTCGAAGCCGGTGTCGCGTACCTGAAACGGGCCCGGCAGAGCCGGGCCAGCGGCCAGCGCATCCAGCTGGCGATCACCGTCGACGGCACCCGCCCGGTCGGCGAGGTGCTGCTCTTCGGCGTCGACGCCGGCGTACGGGAGGCCGAGCTGGGCTACCTGATCGGCGCCGCCTACCGCCGGCGCGGCCTGGCGTCCACCGCCCTCTCCCTGCTTTCCGGGTACGCCCGCAGCACGCTCGGCCTGAGCCGCCTGGTGCTGCGCATCGACCCGGCCAACACGGCGAGCTGTGCCGTGGCCCGGCGCTGCGGCTACCGGCTCACCGGCGAACCACCCATCCTCCAGGAGGGCCCGTACGGCCCGAGCAGCCTCGACACCTGGGAACTGGTCTCGGCCGGCGGCGGCACGCGGCTGGAACGACTGAGAAATGTCGCAGCCCGGCGCTACGGTCGACGCGGGTGAAAGGTGGTTCCCATGGACGTGGACCGCAGACAGGTGATGGCCTACCGGGTGGCCGCGCTGGGCCTCGCCGAGCGCGGCAGGAAGCGCCCCGGTGACCTGCCCGTGCTCGACCTCGGCGTGCAGGAATACACGCCCGGCTCGGTGCAGGTGGCGCTGGCTGCCCGCACCGACGCCGAGCTCGCCGACGACCGCCTCCTGATGGTGTGGGCGGCCCGCGGTGCCCCGCACCTGCACCGCCGCAAGGATCTCAAGTCACTGGTCAAGGCACTCTGGCCGGTCAGCGACGCCGACGCGGCGGCCCGGATCAAGAGCGGGCAGATCCCCGAGGGCGGCAAGCTCGGCATCCAGGCGTTCACCGTGACCGCGCAGGCGTTCCGCGACGTGGTGCACTCCTCGATGCCCCGCGGCGAGGTCAGCACCCAGGTCAGCGCGCGGGTGCCGGCGGAGCTGACCTACGACTGCCGCAGCTGCGCGGCCCGGCACATCGCCGGCAACGTCTGGCAGCACTCCGGGCTGGCCGGCGGCGTCCAGGTCGAGTCCCGCGGCAAGGACGCGACGCTCGGCCCGATCCGCGACGCCCCGCCGCTGCCGAAGGAAAACGCCGGGATCGAAGCGCTGATCACGACCTATCTGCGGTTGCTGGGCCCGGCGACGCCGCTGGAGCTGGGCAAATATCTGGGCAGCTCCACCGCGGAGATGAAGAAGGTCTGGCCCGAGGACCTGGCCGAGGTGCGGATCGACGGCCGCAAGGCCTGGCTGCCGAGCGGGGCGGTGGCGGAGCTGGCCGCGGCCGAGCCGGTGCCGGGGGTACGCCTGCTGCCGGCGATGGACCCGTTGCTGCAGGCGCGCGACCGGGACGTGCTGGTGCCGGATCGGGTGCAGCAGAAGGAGATCTGGAAGCTGCTGGGCAACCCGGGCGTGCTGCTGTTGGACGGTGAGATTGCCGGGGTGTGGCGGGCGAAGATGGCCGGGAAGAAGCGCGTCGATGTGACGGTGACGGCGTTCGGTGCGCTCTCGGCGAAGGTGCGCAAGGCGGTGGAGGAGGAGGCGGCCGTGGTGGCCCGGGCCCGGGAGGCGGCCGAGGCCACGGTCAGCTTCGGCTGAGCCTGGTGGTCGGTGCGGCTACCAGGTGGATGGGGGCAGGTCCGGGTGGGTTGTGTCGCGGCCGGGACGGCAGCGGTAGGCCAGCGCCGCCACGATCACCGTGCCCCAGACGGCTGCGACCGCCGCCGCACCCCACCAGCCGAAGACGGCCAGGGTCAGGGCCGCGGCCCAGATCACCACGCCGGTCAGCACCAGCGACAGTGGCATGCGCCGGCGGGCGGGCAGGTCGCCGCGCATCCGGGCGCAGAAGTCCGGGTCGTCCCGGCGGAGCTGGCGTTCCAGCTGCGCCAGCCTGCGGCTGTCTTCCTTGCTGAGCATGTCGCCACCTCCGGCGGGGCCCGGACTGAAAGGCACATCGACCGGGGCCGTTGGCCACCCCGATCCCTGCCATTGTTACCCGCCGGTCATCAAATTCATACAGTCGGGGCACTTGCGTTCATGCCGGGTTCATGGACGGTTGCCGGGGTCGCCGGCATCGTCTGCGCGGCGCGGAAGACCCAGATCCGCATGAGCAGGAAACGCACCCCGGTGGCGACCAGGTTGGCTGCCACCAGCACGCCCAGTTCCACCGTGGTCGGTGGGTCGCTGACGGCGTGCAGCAGCGCCAGCGAGCCACTGGTCAGGCCCAGCCCGACGGCGAAGACGACCAGCCCTTGAGCCTGGTGACGCCAGGCGCCGTCGTGGCCGCGTACCCGGAAAGTGAGCCGCCGGTTGGCCGCCGTGTTCGCCACCGCCGTCACCAGCAGCGCGACCAGGTTGGCCGCCTGCGGGCCGGCGCCGGTGCGCAGCAGCGCGTAGAGCAGCAGGTAGGCCAGCG
>NZ_JBEZGQ010000175.1:0-11582 GCF_040650095.1 Actinoplanes sp. NPDC048791
GTGCTGCTGCCCGTCGCCCTCGGCATCGCCTTCCTGATCGAGGCCCAGGCCCGCTACCTCCGGGAGGACCGGGCCCGGATCGCCCAGATCGAACGCTGGCGGGCGGCGCTGGTGGCCGCGCTGGCCCACGACGTGCGCTCGCCGCTGACCACCGTGCAGATGGTCCTGGAGGAACTGCGCGACGAACCGGGCGACAGCGCCGGCGACCTGATCGAGCGGGCGCTGCGGCAGGTCGCCCGGATCACCCACCTCACCGCCGGGCTGCTCGACCTCGACCGGATCGACTCGCAGGGCCGGCTCAACCTCGACCTGCGGCCCTGGCCGGTCCGCGAGGTGGTGTCCGCGGCGGTCGCCCACCTGGGCCGTGACGACGTCGTGGTCGACGTCGACCCCGCGCTGGTGCTGGCCATGGACCGGGACCGCTTCGAGCAGATCGTGGTCAACCTGGTCGGCAACGGCCTGCGCCACGGCAAGCCGCCGGTGGTGGTCCGGGTGACCGGGAACGGTGGCACCGGGACGCTGGTGGTCCGGGACCACGGTCCGGGCGTACCGGAAGCGGCGCGGTCCCGGCTCTTCACCCGCTTCGGCAGCGAGAACCCCGGCAGCATCGGCCTGGGTCTGTGGATCGTCGCCCAGCTCGCGCAGGCCCACGGCGGCGAGGCCCACTACGAGCCCGCCGACCGTGGCGCCCGGATGGTCGTCACCTGGCCGGTGCGGACGCCGGCGTAGAACTCGTCAGTGCTGCGCCGGCTGGAACAGCTCGATCAGATTGCCGGCCGGGTCGGAGATCAGCACCTGCCGGCCGCCCGGGCCGCTGACCAGCTCGCTGCGGAAGGACACCGCCTGGTGGCGGAGGCGGGTGATCTCGGCGTCCAGGTCCTCGACGATCAGGTGGATGCGGTTGTGGCCCGCGGTGGCCGCGTCGTCCGGGGTGGCGCGGGCGCCCGAGCTGGCCGGTCCCGACAGCAGCAGCCGCAACGGGCCGCGGACGACGTCGGCGAAGGCGGGGGCTGCGCTGGTCTTGACGGTGAAGCCGAGCTGGGTCGTGTAGAAGTCGACGGCCTGCTGGACGTCGTCGACGAGGTAGCGGACGGCGGCGTACTGCTCGGGTGCGGTCACGGCTGAACTCCTTCGGTCAGGATGGGGAGCAGGTGCCTGATGCGGGTGTCGAGGGCGGCCGCGGTGTGCGCGAAGGCGTGCCGGGGGTCGCCGGAGGTGGCGGGGTCGGGGATGCTCCAGTGCATCCGCCGGGGGCGGCCGGGGAAGTCCGGGCAGGCCTCGCGGGCCTTGTCGCACACGCTGATCACGTAGTCGAACCGGTGGCCGGTCAACGTGTCGAAATGCCGGGGGCGGCGGTCACCGAGGTCGATGCCGAAATCGTGGCGCAGCACCCGTACGGCATCGGGGTGCAGCTCGGCCTTGGGCCGGATGCCGGCGCTGGCCACCTCGATCCGGCCACCGGTGCGGTGGCGCAGCAGGGCCTCGGCGATCGGCGAGCGGGCGCTGTTGCCGGTGCAGACGAAGAGCACGCCGCCGCCGGTCGGCAGCTCGGCCGGGGACTGCTGCCGCAGCGCCGGGTGCAGGGCGGCGGCAGTGCCGGAGAGCGCGGCCGCGCAGCGATCGAGGTCGAGGTGGTAGTAGCTGTCGCGGCCGTCGAAGCTGCTGCGGGAGGCGGTGACCAGGCCGCCGTCGCGCAGCAGCCGCAGGTGGTAGGAGACCAGGTTCTGCGGCTCGCCGACCAGCTCGACGAGCTCGCGGACCCGGTGGTCGCTGCCGGCCAGCGCGGTGAGCAGGCGCCAGCGCAGCGGATGGGCGGCCAGCCGCACGAACGCCGGAGGATCCTGACTCTTCGATCCCACGACGAGCAGATTACATCAAATCATTTTGATGGAGTAGCCCGGGAGAGCAGCTGGTGCAGCTCGCGCAGCAGGGTTTCCGTCTCGAACGGCTTGCGGATCAGGGGTGCGTCCTCGGGCAGCTCGTGCCCGCCCGGGGTGGGGCCGTTGGTGTAGCCCGACATGAACAGCACCGGCAGGTCCGGGCGGGTCTGGCGGAGCTCGGCGGCCAGCCGGGTGCCGGACATGCCCGGCATGATGATGTCCGTCAGCAGCGCATCGACCACGAAGGACTCGTCGACGCACATCTTCAGCGCCTGCTGCGGGTCGCCGGCCGCGTGCACCTGATAGCCGGCCTTGACCAGGGTGCGGCAGACGATGTCGCGGACGGCGTCCTCGTCCTCGACCACCAGGATCCACTCGCCGCTGCCGGCGGCCCGGGTGCCGGCCACGCTGGTGCTCTCCGGTGCGGCCGTCGCGCTGGCCGGCAGGCAGACGCGCAACGTGGTGCCGACCCCCGGGCGTGACTCGAGGCTGATCGTGCCGCCCGCCTCGGTCACGGTCCCGTACGCCGTGGACAGGCCCAGACCGGTGCCCTGACCGCGGCCCTTGGTGGTGTAGAACGGCTCGAACGCGCGGGCCGCCACCTCGGGCGTCATGCCGCAGCCGGTGTCGGTGATGGTCAGGTTGACCGTGGGCACCTCGGCGCCGTACGCGACCCCGGTGACGATGCTCAGCTTGCCGCCCGCCGGCATCGCCGCACGCGAGTTCACCAGCGCGTTCATCAGGACCTGTTCGAGTTTGCTGCGGTCCATGGTGACCGCCGGCAGTCCCGGGGCCAGGCTCGTGGTGACCTCGATGTCCTCGCCCAGGGTGCGGCTCAGCAGCCGCTGCATGTCGGTGACGACGGCGTTGACGTCGAGGACCTCCGGCTGCGACGGCTCCAGCCGGCTGAAGATCAGCAACTGCCGGGTGAGCCCGCTGCCGCGTACGGCGGCCTGCTTGATGCCGTCCAGGTCGGCCCGGCCGGGGTGTTCCGCCGCCAGTTCCTCGTTGAGCATGTCGGCGTACCCGGCGATCACGGCCAGCAGGTTGTTGAAGTCGTGGGCGATGCCGCCGGCCAGCTGACCCAGCGAGTCGAGGCGTTCCGCCTGGCGCAGCTGCCGTTCCAGCTCCGCGCGTTCATGCTCGGCGGTGACCCGCTCGGTGATGTCGCGCAGGATGCCCTCCACCGCCACCGGACGGCCCTCGTCGTCGAGGATCGCGACGGCCCGCTGCTCGGTCCAGACCACCTCGCCCGAGGACCGGTGCCAGCGCACGGTCAGGGTGCCGGGATGGGCCGAGCGCCAGGACTGCTCGATGACCGGCCGGTCCTCCGGCTCGATGATCCGGAAGATGAGTCCCGGGTCGGCGTAGAACTGCTCGGGTGTGTAGCCGGTGACCGACTCCACGGCCGGGCTGAGGTACTCCATCGCCGGCTCGGGGACGCCGCGGTAGCGGAAGATGATGTCCTGCGCGTGCTCGGCCAGCAGGCGGAACCGTTCCTCGCTGTCGCGCAGTGCCGCCTCGGCCCGGCGTCGCTGGCGCCGGTCGCCGGCCTCGCGCAGTTCCCGCTGCACGGCGGGGCCGAGCCGGGAGAGCCGGTCCTTGAGCACGAAGTCGCGTACCCCGGCACGCATCAGCGCCGCGGCCATCTCCTCGCCCATCTGGCCGGACACCAGGATGAACGGGATGTCCGCGTCGCAGGCGCGGATCTGTTCCAGCGCGTCCTCGGCCCGGAAGCCGGGCATGTTGTAGTCGGAGATGACGACGTCGGGAACCTGCTCGTCCAGGGCGGCGGCGACGCCGGCCGCGGTGTCGGCGCGCGCGTGGGTGATCGCCAGCCCGGCCTTCTTGAGCTGCCGGACGATCAGCAGCGCGTCGTCCGGGCTGTCGTCGATGACGAGGACGTGGATGTCGTCCATGGCCGTCAGCCGTTCCGGGCCGGCGGCGCGGGCTGGTTGACCAGCAACCAGTAGACGCCCAGCACGTTGGCCGCGTCGACGAACTCCTCGAACACGACCGGCTTGCGGACGAAGCTGTTGGCGCCGAGGCGGTAGCTCTCCACGATGTCGCGTTCCTCGTTCGACGTGGTGAGCACGACCACCGGCAGGGAGCTGGTCCGTTCGTCGTCGCGGATCGCCCGCAGCACCTCCAGGCCGTCGACCTTGGGCAGCTTGATGTCGAGCAGGATCAGCGCCGGGCGCAGCGGGTGGCCGTCGTCGGGCAGCAGCAGCCGCAGGGCCTGCTCGCCGTCGTTGGCCACGACGATCTCGTTCCGGATGTGGTTCTTGGCGAACGCGCGGATGGTGAACAGCACGTCGTCGGGGTTGTCCTCGACCAGCAGGATCGGGCCGTCGCTCATCACAGCCCCCAGCCCGCGGGCGCCGGGGTGAGGCTGAACCGGAAGGTGGCCCCCGCGCCCGGGGTGGACTCGGCGCGGATCTGGCCGCCGTGGCGGGTGACGATGCGGTGCACGATGGCCAGCCCGATCCCGGTGCCCTCGAAGTCGGTGGCCGAGTGCAGCCGCTGGAACGGGTCGAACAGCTTGTGCGCGAAGCGCATGTCGAAGCCGGCCCCGTTGTCCCGCACCGAGAAGACGTCGACGCCGTCGTGCTGTTCCTGGGCCAGCCGGATGGTCGCGTCCGGCTTGTGCACGGTGAACTTCCACGCGTTGCCGATCAGGTTCTGCAGGACCAGCCGGATCAGGTGCGGGTCGCCCTGGGCGACGAGGCCGTCCGGGACGACGACGTCGACGCTGCGCTCCGGCTCGCGACCGCGCAGCTCGGCCACCACCTCGCCGGCCAGCGCGGTGATGTCGGTGTGCTCGCGGCGCAGCTCGACCCGGGTGGCCCGGGACAGGTTGAGCAGGTCGTCGATCATCTGGGCCATCCGGGCCACGTTGGCCTGGATCCGGCCCAGGTACTGGCGGGCCTCCGCCTCCAGCGCCTCGCTGTAGTCCTCGAGCAGGATCTGGCTGAACCCCTCCACCGAGCGCAGCGGCGCGCGCAGGTCGTGCGACACCGAGTACGCGAACGCGTCCAGTTCGCGCGTCGAGGCCTCCAGCTCCGCCGTGCGTTCCCGGACGCGCAGCTCCAGCTCGTCGTTGAGCCGGCGCACCTCCTCCTCGGCGTGCTTGCGCTCGGTGATGTCGGTGGAGATGCCGCAGACCGCGTACGAGTGGCCGGCCGCGTCGGTCAGCGGGAACTTGACCGTCACGTAGGTGCGCAGGCCGTCGTCGCTGGGCGCCTGCTCCTCCATCTGCACCGGGAAGCCGCGCGCGAACGCCCGCAGGTCGTTGGCGCGGAAGTCGTCGGCGATGTCCTGCGGGAACAGGTCGTGGTCGGTCAGCCCGACGATGTCCTCCCGGCGCAGCTTGAACAGCCGCTCGTACTCCCGGTTGACCAGCAGGTACCGGCCGTCGGCGTCCCGCATGTAGATGACGGCCGAGGTGTGGTCGATGAGGGCCATCAGTTGTTCGTGGCCCACCGTCATGAGCTTCTGGCTCGCTCGAGCCTGCACCGCCCACCCCCACGTACTGGCGGATGACCCCGTCACCGCCGGCACCGTTCAGGCCGCCAGAGTCACGGCGACCGCCGCCGTCCCAGAGGGTGACCGTACCGCGCCGGTGGACGGGTTTGCGGTGGTTTCGCCGCTGAGCACCGGCCGGAGCGGGGCGAGCAGGTGCTCGCGGCGGGCCCGGGTCAGCCGTTCCAGGAACGTCTCGGTCATGCCGGTGGTGCCGGAGCGGTTGGACACCAGCCGCTGGTCACCCTGGCCGGCCAGATCGCGCTGGGTCTGCGGCTTGAACAGGAACTTCTTGCTCAGCATCAGGTGCGCTCCGGCCGCTCGGGCGTGCGCGTTGAGCAGCGCGTACCAGTCAGCCAGGGCCGGCACGCGGCTGACCAGCCGGCCCAGATCGGCGGGGTCGGCCGTCGCCAGCGCGGCCGCGTCCACCTCCAGCGCCGTCAGCAGCCGCTGCGGCAGCGTCGGCTGGACCATCAACGCCTCGAGCGCGGTGCGTTCCTCGGCCAGCAGTGCCGGGAAGAGCCGGCGCACGTGCCGGGCGTAGTCGGGCAGCGCGATGCCGAGCAGGAAATCCCGCTTGAGGGCCTCCGGATCCAGCGCCCCGCTGGGCGGGATGTCGTCGGGCAACCAGTGCACGGCGAACTGGCGGAACACGTCCATGAAGTGCTCGGCCGGCATGCTCTGATCCGCGGGCAGGGCCGCGAACGTGAGGAAGAGGTGCCGCATGGCCTCGAGCAGGGTCGCCGACGTCCGCAGCCGCAGGACGGCGTCCTCGGAGTCGAGCCGGCAGTCCGCGCCGGCCAGCGGTTCCAGCAGGTTGTTGACCGCGAGCTCGATCGCCTCGCTGCGCTTGACCAGGGCGAAGAAGCGCTCCTCGGCCGGGGTGCCGGTGTAGCTGCGGATCCGGCCGTCGTCGAACACGCCGGGCAGGCTCGCCAGCACCTCGTCGCCCAGGCAGACCTGGATCGTCCCGACGTTCCAGCGCACCAGCGACGCATAGCTGTCGCGGTGGTAGTGGCCGGTCCCGGTGTGGTCGGCCAGCGCCGTGAAGTACGCCGGAAAGGGGACTGCCGCGTCCCCGGCGCTCAGTCCGTCGAACGCGCGCTGCGGTTCCTCCTTGCCGCCCGGCGTGCGTTCCTGGAAGTGCCGGGCCACCGAGGCGCCGACGAAGCCGAGATGCACCAGCAGACGCTGCGCTTCGAGCTGATCCAGGCGTTCCGGCCGGGGCAGCCCGGGCAGCACGTCGCGGCCCAGCGCGTCGACCAGCACGTCCGGCGGTGCCTCGCCGGCCAGGATCGCCCGGTTGAGGCCGGGAAGCTCGTCCAATATCCAGGTGCCGATCCGCTCCAGCTCCATCGTGATCCCTTCACGAACCCCCGAGGACGCCCACCGTCACCACGCCGGAACGTTCCCGGTGGACTTCCGTTCAACCCATTTCCCGTAAAACGGGCAAATCAACTGTAGATCGGCTCGGGAGCATCTACCCATTAGGGGTACGGGGTATCGATGATCGGCGGATCGGCCGGATTCTCTCGGGCGGACGGCCGGTTCTGTCCATCGCCGCAGCGTGCGACATTGTCGCGCGGGCCGGCGGGGAGCGCCGCGCCCGGGACGACGCGGAGGAACGCATGGACGACGCGCTGCTGGCCTACGACGCCGGCCGTGTCGACGCGCTGGCCGGGCACCGGGACGCCACCAAGGCCAAGGACCCCGCGACCGGGGCCGACTACCGGATGGGCTTCCTGGACGGGCGCATCGAGATCTTCCGGATGCTGGCCGGCGTCCGCGAGATCCTCGACGAGAGCTGACCACCGCCGCCGGGGTACGGCGGTGGTCCGCCCACGTCAGGCGGGCATCGGCGCGTCCCGGCAGACGGTGCCGGCCGGCGGGACGACCAGCCGCAGCAGGTACTCGTACATGTGGGCCTCGGCGCAGGCGCTCTTGCGGCGGGCGGTGTGACCCTCGCCGTCCCAGGTGAGCAGATGGCCGTTGGTCAGGGTGTGCGCGAGTGTGACCGAGTCCGCGTACGGGGTGTCCGGGTCACCTGTGTTGCCGACCACCAGGATCGGGGCCGACCCCCGCGCGCGGTACGAGCCGGTGTAGCGGCTGTGCCGGGCGGCGGGCCACTGCAGGCAGGCGGGCGCGTGCGTCTGGTCGTACGCGGGCGGGCCGTACGCCATGCCCGGCGCGGTGAGCGGGAAGTCCGCCGCGGCCCGGGCCAGCCGGGTCCGCAACTGGGGCAGGCTCCGCGGGTACACCCGGTCGGCGCACTCCACCGCGACGTTGACCGCGTTGAAGGCCGTGTCGGACTGGCTGATGGCGTACAGCAGCGGGCCGGTGCGGGACTCCGCCAGGTGCAGGTTGGTCCCCAGGGTGGCCCAGTAGCGGGTGCCGCTGTTCAGCCGGTACGTCAGCTCGGACAGCATCGTCGCGCCGTTGACGCTGACCGCGCCGGTGGCGTCGCGGACCGGGTTCGCGTCGAGCGAGTCCAGGACGGTGTGCACCTTCGCCGCCAGTCCGGTGGCCGTGGGTTCAGGGATGCCCGCCGCGAACGGGCACTGGGCCGGGTTCGCCGCGCACCAGCCGAGGAAGCGGTACATCGCCGCCTCGGTGGAGCGGTACTGGCCGTAGTCGTACTCGTACGGGTCCTCGGCGTACTTGCGCGGGTCGTAGCCCGAGTCCAGCACCAGGGCGCGGGTGCGGTGCGGGAACATGTCGGCGTAGACGGTGCCGACGTATGACGCGTACGAGCCGCCGAAGAAGGTGAGCTTCTCGTCGCCGACCGCGGCCCGCAACAGATCCAGGTCCCGCGCCTGCGACTCCGTGCCGATGTACGGCAGCAGCCCGCCGGAATGTGCCTGGCACGCGGCGTTCCACTCCCGGGCGAGACGTACGGCCGTGCCGAAGGAATCCGCGGCGGGCCGGGTCTTGGCCTGCGCCCACTGCGCCCGGTACGCCGGCCCGTCGAGGCAGGTGACCGGCTGGCTGCGGTGCACGCCGCGGGGATCGAAGCCGACGATGTCGAACCGGTCGCGGATCTCCGGCGCCGACGAGGTCGCGAACGACTGCACCCAGTCCCAGCCGGAGCTGCCCGGACCGCCCGCGTAGAGGAACAACGTGCCGATCCTGGTGGCGGGGACGGCGGCCGGCCAGCGCCGCAGTTGCAGGGTGAGCTGTGTCCCGTCCGGACGGTGGTGGTCGACCGGCACCTGGGCCGGCGTGCACTGGTAGCCGCCGTCGCCGCAGTCACTCCAGTCCAACGCCGGCACCGCCAGGCCCGGCAGCCCACCGGCCGGTGGCGGAGCCGGGGCCGCGTTGGCCGCGCTCGTGGGGAGCAGCATCAGGGCCGCGGCCAGGGCCGACAACAGGGAACCGGGGAATCTCATGGCCCGAAGCTAGGAGCCCGGCGTCGCCGTCCTGGGCGGAACCGCCCCGGCGTCACACGAAATGAGCACCGGCAGCAGGTGCTGCCGCACCAGCTCCAGGGCGGGTCGCCAGTCCGGGGGCAGCTCGTCCCGTGGCGGCGGGCCGGCGTCGAAGCGCGGATCCCCGGTGGTGACGACCACGGCGTCCGGCAGAACCACGACGTGCTGCCCGGCCCAGCCGGCGGCCAGCGCCAGGCCGTCGCCGGCCCAGATCCCGAAGCCGTACGGCAGTTCCTCGGGTGGCCCGCCCGGCGTCTGGGCAGTGGTCATCGCGGCGGCGAAGTCCGGATCGACCAGCGGCTGCCCACCGGCCCGCCAGAGCTCACCGAGCCGGCCCAGGGACTCGGCCGACAGGCGCAGATGCGCGTAGCCGTAGCTGACACCGTCCGGGTCGGCCAGCCAGGACGCGTCGGTGATGCCCAGCGGGGCGAACAGCTCGGCGGCGGCGTACTCGCCGACCGGGCGGCCGACGACCTGGGCCAGCCCGGCCGACAGCAGGTGGGCGGCGCCGTTGTCGTACCGGAAGACCGGCCCCGGTGGGTCGATCCGCGGCGCGGAGGCGACCCGGGCGACCTGCCCGCCCGGCAGGGCGGTGACCGCGTCGATGTCCCACGGCCCGTCGACGGCGGCGCCGCGGGTCATGGTCAACAGCTGCCGCCAGGTCTGCCCGTGCGCCGGCTTGTCCCGCAGGGCGGGCAGCACCTCGTGCAGTGGTTCGTCCAGGCCGGGCAGCAGCCCGCGGCGGGCGGCGATCCCGGCCACCGTCGCGACCACGGTCTTGGTCACCGAGAAGACGTCGGCCACGGCGGGTCCGCGGTAATGCTCGTCGAAGACCGGGTCACCGGCGACGAGCACCCGCAGATGGCTGGTGTGGGCATAGCGGGGGTCCGTGCCGACCACGTCGCCGATATGGCGGCAGGCGGCACGGACCGCGGCAAGATCCGGCATCCGGCGATGATCTCAACGGCCCGGCGCCACCGCACCCCGGTTTCCCGCCGGGCCCGGGCTTCTCGCCGGGTCCGGGCTTCTCGCTGGGCCGCGGTTTTCGCTGGGCCGCGGTTTCTCGCTGGGCCGCGGCTTCTCGCTGGGCCGCGGTTTCGCCGCGCGGTCAGGCCTCGAGGTCGAGCACGCGGCGCAACGCGCGGCCGAGCCGGTCGAAGTCCTCGGAGCTCTGCCGGGCCGTCGCGCACAACCGCAGCCGGGACTGACCCTCCGGCACGGCCGGCGCGGGCACCGCGGAGACGTAGATGCCGTCGTCCAGCAGGTGCCGGGCCCACCGGTACGTCCGCAGCGTGTCGCCCAGCACCACCGGCACGATCGGCGTCTCCGTCGGTCCCGTGGTCAGCCCCAGGTCGCGGACGAGGTTGGTCAGCCGGGCCGTGTTCTTCCACATGCTCTCGATGTGATGCGGCTCGTCCAGCAGCACCCGGACGGTCTCGCGGACTGCGGCAGTGTTCGCCGGGGTCAGCGCGGACGAGAACATGTACGGCGCCGAGCCGTGCTGCAGGTAGTTGACCAGGCTCCGGCTGCCCGCGGCGAACCCGCCACCGGACGGGAACGCCTTGCCGAGCGAGCCGGTGATGACGTCCACGACTTCGGCCGGGATGTCCGTGTGCGACGAGGTGCCCCGGCCGTCGGGGCCCAGCACCCCGATCGCGTGGGACTCGTCGAGCAGCAGGAAGGCGCCGTGCCGCTGCTTGGCCTCGACGATGGCGGCCAGCGGGGCGATGTCACCGTCCATCGAGTAGACACCGTCGATGGCGACCAGCGCCCGGGCGCCCGTGGCGCGGTGGCGGGCGAGCAGCGTGTCCAGGTGCTCGACGTCGTTGTGCCGGAAGCGGACCGTCCGGGCGCCGGAGAGGCGGCACCCGTCGAGGATGCTGCGGTGCGCCTTCTCGTCGATGATCGCGACGTCGTGGCGGCCGAGCAGGGACGAGATCACGGCCACGTTGGCGTCGTACCCGCTGGAGTAGAGGGCGAGGGCCTCGGTGCCGAGGAACGCGGCCAGCTCGCGCTCGGTCTCCAGATGCAGCTCCAGCGTTCCGGTCATCAGCCGGCAGCCGCCCGTGGTGGTGCCCCAGCGCAGCGCGGCGTCGGTCGCGGCCGCCACGATCCGCGGGTGCTGGTTCAGGCCCAGGTAGCCGTAGGTGGAGAAGAGCAGCAGCTCCCCGCCGGCGAAACCGCTGCGTACCGAGGCCGCCGCGTCGAGGGGCAGGCCGAAGGTGTACGCGTTCGCGTCCCGGCACTGATCGATGCGCGACAGCCACTGCCGCGCGGCCTCGAAGTCCAGCAACCCGCCCGGCTGCACGTCGGCCGCGTAGCTGGTGCCGGTGGGGTAGGCGGCGTACGGGTCGCTGGCGAAGTCACGCACGGCGTCGGTGGGCAGCAAGGCGTCAGATCCTGTTCGGGACAGCGGCGATTCGGGGGGTAATCACCGGGCTCGCCCAGAATTGTCACGGTGTTGGCGCGGCGTCAAGGGTGCGCAGGTCGTCACCGCGGAATCCTGCCGCTTCGTCCCCAGGCCGGGTCGGCTCCTCGGATCACCGGACCTGTCCGAACGTGCAGACTCGCGCCGGTCGGACCGGGCCTGCCGAGATACCCGACAAAATACGCATAGCGTCCCGGGCATGACGAAAAAGCGGGTACTGGCCGTGGCCGGCGCGGCGGTCCTGGCCCTGACGGGTTGCACCGAGCAGCCCGCGCCGCCGGACCGCGCGATCGCCCCGGAGCCGGCCGCGACGCAGGCGTTCGCTCC